>CAMZNQ010000275.1 GCA_947313765.1 uncultured Sulfurovum sp. | reverse complement strand
ATTTAGAGGTTAAAATACGCATATATTTTGCTAGTACAATATAGTCAAATTTATATTTATCTATCACTCTCATAACTCTTTGTTCATGCTCTTCTCTACTTATATCTTTAGCAGAAACAGAGTAGAATGGAATATCAAATCTATTAACTAAACTCTCTAATGTATCATGGTTTGCAATAACTGCCTCTATGGTAGCATTCAACTCCCCTGCTTCATGACGAATCAAAATATCTCCTAAAGCATGAGACTCTTTAGTTGCTAATATCACAATCTTTTTTCGTTTTGGTACTATAACTTTTAGTCTAGCATTATTAGGGCTAATATCTCGTAAGGCACTCTCCAACTCAACAACATTAAAAGAGCCTGATACAACTGTTCGCATAAAGAACTTATTTTGCTCTTTATCTACAAATTCACGGTTAGAATCTATATTTAAATTCCTATCATAAAAGACTTTTGAAATCCTATATACTAAACCTTTTGCATCTTCACAATCTATTAAAACTCTTACTCTCTGTTCCATTTTTTTCCTATATCTAATTGATGATGGAATTATATCTAACTATGATTATAATCCCAAAAACAAAAGAGTAAAGAGTAAAAGTAGTTAAGTTATAAAATCTAAATCCTCATTTGAGTAATCTTTAAAATTATCTATACCACACTTTAAATCTCTTATATATTTAAATGCACTATTTAGATTTCTTTGAGTTATAATACTCCCATGTTGAGGCATTATATGGTCAATATCTTTATCTTTAAGTAAGTATAAAAAATATCTACATGCTTTGTTAGAAGATATATACCCTTGATGAAACATATCCATATTATCTATATGCTCTTCAAACTCATAATCCAAAACAAGATTCCACTCTAAACTAATTGCAGACCAAATATCTCCTGAAAATAGAGTTTTTGTATATTGATTATATATTGTAACAGCTCCAGGGGAGTGCATAAAAGGAGAAGGAATAAACTCTAAAACTGCTCCAGATTTTAATTTTAATGTAGGTTCTATCTCTGTATTGTGAAAATTATAGCGTTTACCATCCTCAATATAGTGGTTAATAAGAACATTTATCATTGGAGAAGTTATTATTGTTATTTGTGGGTTTAACTCTAACCAGTCTATCATAGAAGCTGTTACATCAGGGTCTTGATGATTGGCAAATATCTTTGTAACTTTTGATGGTGGTAAAACCTGCTTTACACGATTTAATGTCTGTTGAAATTCAGTTCTAGCTCCACAATCAATAATTATCCCCTCTTCACTATCAATGATAAGATAGATATTACTTCTCAAAGCTTTTTCAGAGGTTGTGCCTACCCAATATATTTTATGGATACCTTTATCTACTAAAAGTACAACCTCTTTTGTTAAGTCATATTTTCCATTAATACTCTTATCCATCAACTCAACCTATCTTTTATCGCTCTAAACTGCTCAAAATTCTCTGTAAATAGTTCTATTAGTTTAGGGTTAAATCTTATTGATTTCTCTCTTGTTATAATATCTAATGCCTCTAAAGAGGATATAACATCAGGACTATATATTCTAAATGAAGTTAACTCATCATAAAAATCTACAATAGAAGCAATTTGAGCATAGAGTGATATATCATCCCCTTTTAAGCCCTTAGGATATCCTCTTCCATCCCAATTCTCTCTATGAGAAAGAACTATTGATTTTCCCATCTTAATAAGAGATGTCTCTTCTATATCCTCTAATATGGAATAACCTAAATTTGGATACTCTTTAAACTCTTTACTATTTGAATCTTTTCGTTTATCTGCTTGAACACGCAGTAGTCCAATATCATATATAAACATAGAGTAGTAGATATTATCTATCTCTTTTGAATTTAATCCACATAGTTTAGATAGTAGTCTTGCATACTCTCCCATTCTATGTGATGCTTGTTTATCTCTATGGTTATTCTCATGAATAATATTTCCAAGTTTCTCTAATAACTTTTTTTGAGAACGAATAGCAATACTAATAGCTCGTTTAATCTGAAGAAGATTACTCTTTGAAGAGGCTTTATCACTATGTGAATCATCATTTATCTCATAGATTAATTCAGAAAACTGTAAGATTTGAAGATGGTTAAAGACTCTAAGTTTTAACTCCTCTGGACTATATGGTTTCGATATGAAATCATTTGCACCTAATTGGTAAGTTGCTCTCTTCTCTTCATCCTTTGATGTTACAATTATTACAGGTATATGTCTATACTCACTACTACTTTTTAACTCCTTCAACATGCTTATACCATCCATATTTGGCATAAGTAAATCTAGTAAAATAATATCTATTGAGGCATTTTTCTCTAACTGTTCTAAACCTTCTAAACCATCATTTGCAGATAAAATCTTAATATTACGGTACTCTTCAAATACAGCAAGTACCAACTCTTGATTAAACTCATTATCATCAACACTAAGAAGTGTTACTTCATTGAACTCTGTAAAACTAAGCATCATCTCCCTTTGATTCAACAACAAACTCTCTAATCTGATTTAAAAATGGAGAGCTATCATTAGCAATTTTCATAAAATCACTCTGTTCAGCTATTTTTTGGAACTCTCCCGATTTTTTTGCTAAACACTTCAATCCAATGTTTGAAAGAACTCCTTTAAGTGCATGAAAATCTTCAACTAATGATTTAATATCTTTTGTATTAATATTTTGATTGATAAGATTATAGTAGTTATCTATACTGCTAATAGCCTTATTGAATAGTTTCATTGATATTGCTTCATTACAATTTTGTTGTAGATGACTAAGTGCTATCTCTTTTGACTTTTTAGAATCTAAATTCTCTTCTAAACTTATATCCTCTTTTTCTTTAGACTTTTTATCACTCTCCTCTTGATTTTTACCTACTACAAACTCTTTTTTAATTAGCTTAATAAGTTTATTTTCAATATCATCTCTATCTAATGGTTTTTCAATAAAGTCATTCATTCCAGACTCTTTAGCAGACTCTTTATCCTCTTGATATACATTGGCACTCATACATATAATAGGTGTCTCATTATCAAACTCTCTAATTTTTTTAGTTGCCTCTAATCCATTCATTACAGGCATTCTCATGTCCATTAAAACAGCATCATATCTTCTATTTTTAACTTTTTCTACAGCAATAAGACCATTTTCAGCAGTATCACACTCAATAGAGAAGAAGTTGTTTAACATCTCCACTTCATACTCTCTATTTAGTTCAACATCCTCAACAATCAAAATATTTAATTGAGAATAATCTAACTCATTACTATTATCAAATAACTCTTTATTGAATAACTCCTCTGTATATTTAATAAATCTTTGATAAGATATTGGTTTGTTAACTACACCATCAAATATTGATAAATCCTTATCAATCTCCTCTCCCATAAGAGATATAATTCTAATATCTGGATTAATTGTCTTTAGAGTTCCTGCAATATTTATTGTACTGTTTTGAAACATATCCATATCAAAAATAGCAATATCATAGAATTTTCCACTAGCTACCATCTGCATAAGTGCAGAGGTGGTATCTCCATGACTTAAATCATGATTAATAAAATTAACATTTAGATTCATAAACTCTTTAGATAGTTTCTCTATAAACTCATTTTTAGGCGAAAACATCATAATATTCGTATTTTTAAGTGTTTTTCCTAGCTCTTTTTTTACTCTCTTTTCAACAATAATAGAAACTTGAAAACTACTTCCAATTCCATCTTTTGAGTTTACAGTAATCTCTCCTTCCATCATGTGTGCAATCTGTTGATAGATATATAGTCCTAAACCTGTACCTTGTGTCTTATCTGTTGATTGAAATGGGTCAAAGAGTGTATCTTTTACCTCTTCAGGAATACCATCTCCTGTATCGTCAACATTAATTACTATTTTCATACGGTCATTAGGTAAATCTTCTAATTTATATAGATAAAATCTAATTGAACCTCTTTTTGTAAATTTAGCAGCATTAGATAGTAGATTGATAAATATCTGTTTGATTCTTTTATCATCTGCTCTAACTTTATATTCAAACATAGGAATATCAACAATAAAATCTACATTCTTTTTGATTCGAGAGTGAATAAGTGTAGCACAATCATTTAAAATATCATCCATATCAATCTCTTTAGGAGATAATTCAATTTTGTTATCACTAATCTTTGCAACATCTAAAAGGTCACTTACTAAAGATAGAAGATGGTTTGAACTTTGAATCATACTATCTAGATATCTCTTCTGTTTATTATTTAGAGATGTATCATCAAGAAGTTCCCCATAACCCAATATTGCTGTAAGTGGTGTTCTTAACTCGTGACTAACAGAAGCTATAAATCTTTTTTCATTACTTAAAGACTCTTCAAGCTCATCATTGATTTCAGAGAGAAGATGTGAAACTGTCAATCTATCATCATTAGCTTTTCTATACTTTTTTTGTAGTTTTGTAAACTCAGTTTGAAGATGTTCAACCCTCTTTAGGGTTATCTCTTTCTCTGTAAAATCAGGAATATCACTTATTGATTTAATTATATTTTCTATTAACATTTTTACTCCTTCTCTTTTAATAGTGCTGTTACAAATGTCTCATTTTGAAAAGCATAAACATTTGGAAACGCACAAATCTCTCCGTATGCATAAAATCCAATAAGAGGTACTTTTATATTTCTATATATAGCCTCTATCTCTTTTATAGCTAAATCTCCAAGTACCTGTTTTCTTGAACAACATGGAAATACTAATGCAACTTCTGGTTCAAAATCTATCTGATTATTCATTAAATCAGAGATGCTATCTTCAACATAATTAACAATCTCTCTCCCTTTTGCAGATGCTAACCTTACTTTAGATTTCTCTTGAACATGTCCTGCAAAAATAAGTGAACCATCATCTTCATTTATCTCTAACACAGCTCGGTAACAGATAAGACCTCCTCTCATAGTTACCTCTAATGGATACTCTATTCCTACTTGAGGCATATCTTCATTTGTTATATTTAGATATTTTTTATAAAAATTAATAGCTGGTTTTCCATCTATCTCATATACAATATTTTTATATGCTTTAGTAACAATTCTCTCTCGTCCTATACCTTCCCAACCAAAAGCTCTAGCTCCTGCTATCTCTATCTTATCAAGGTCTAGTGCCAAAGATATAACTCCATGGTTAGAGAAGTTATCTTTTGAAAATACAAAGGTATCTTTTAAAAGTAAATCATCTCCTGCTGAACCACCAAAAGCATACTCAATTCCATTCTCTATTAACCCTTGAGTATATGCATCATTATCAAAACTTAATCCTGAAGTTATGGTAATAAGTCCAACATTAGAGAATATGTTTTTTGCCCAAACAGTTACATCTTCTCCTGCCTTATAGTAATTCTCTCCCTCTACTTGAAAGAGTCTTAAAGATAGTGCTGATGAGTCGATATCTAAAAGCATACATACTATACTCTCCTCTCTCTCTCTTGCACCATACTCTTCATTGGCAAAAATCTCTCCAACTGTTGTAGCTCCTACTACTAAAAATGGATATTTATTAAGCTCTGTAACTAATTTTCTAACATTATATTTAGGGGAAACATATATAAAAGCTACTGTTGGGGTCATCCCTTTTTCCATAGTCATATCTACTCTATCTATTAAATGTTGAATAGAATATGGATGTATAATACTGTTTTTCATTTTTTTAAATACTCCTTTTGGTTTTTTTTTTAATTAATTTATCTCTTAATTCATTAAAATAGTCAAAGTTTTTTAAGAATATATCTGTAACTTTAGGATGAAAATAAGTACCACTTTTTAGCTCTAAAAATCTATAAATCTCATCTCTATCCTTACATAAAATGCCTTTATAGCTATCATTTGAAGATAGAAGTTCAAATGCCTCAACAATAGAGACAATGTATGCAAGAATATGAATCTCTTTATCTTTAAGCTCTTGAGGATAACCTGTTCCATCAAAATGCTCTCTATGTTGAACCATTACTCTTTTAGATAGACGGATAAATTTTGTCTCAACAAAAGTATTAAGAAGCTTATATCCTGCAATAATTGAATCTTTATAAATCTTTTGAATATCATCCTCTTCAATATTTATAAAATATTTACCTATATACATAATAAAAGTAGAATGATATAGATTTTCAGAGACTTCAATCTCATGACCTACCATAATACTAAATGCTTTTGATAGGAGAGCTATTCTTTGATATTTATCTAAAGAATTATCTTTTTGATACAGCATTGTTGCCATTTTTAAAAGAGACTCTCTTTGACTACCCTCTAGTTCAGCTATTGTAAAAATATCTTTTTTTGAGTTTAAAGAGCTAACATTATCTTTTTTAATTTGACCATCATTATATTTTTGTCGATATTTTCTACTCTCCATATGTTTATATATTCTACTCTCAAGCTCTTTTAAATCAAAAGGCTTAGGTAGAAAATCATTTGCACCCATCTGAAGAAGCTTTTTTTTCTCATCTTCATCAGTTGTTATAATAACTATGTCTATCTCTTCATAATTAGGAATATCTTTTATTTTATTTAATGTCTCATATCCATCCATTTTGGGCATATGTAAATCAAGAAGTAGTATATCTATACTATTTTTTTCTAAAATAGATAGAGCCTCAATACCATTACTTGCTTCAAAACAGTGGATAGTAGGTATTTTAGATATAAGAGTTATTATTAATTGTCTATTAAATTCATCATCATCTGTAATGAGTAGATTTATATTACCTAGTTCGTTCCATTCCATCTAAATCCTTATTTTTCTTTACTATATACTAAATTCTACAATAATATTATTTTGATTATTTTAAATTAGTTTGGGTAGTTAAAATAAAACTTATAAATCACAATAATGATTATATCTTTCTAATATATTATATTATATGGCAATAGATATGATTTTTTTTATGATTTGATATGTTAAAAGAGTGGCATGAGGAGTTCACACCTAAGAAATTATTTAAATGAGCTTTGAAAAATCTTCCAATTCAAAAAGTAGTAGATTTTTATCTTTAGAGTTTTTTAGTTCATTAGAGAATCCACTTTTAGAAAAGAGTGCAAAAATATCTACATCTAAAGCAGATTTTTCTGCTTTCTGTTTTAGCTTAGATAGTTCACTTTTGCAAACATGTCGATTAGTGTATTTACATTCTCCTAGTATGGTTTTACCATTGCTATGTTCTGCCCAAATATCAAACTCTGAATGTATATCCCAATAGTTTCCATTGATAGTAAGTTGATTATTATAATAAACATCCAATAACTCTTGAGATAGTTGTTCAAAAACAAAAGAGTTTAATCTTGAAAAGTGCTGTTCAAAATTTTCAAAAAACCTTCTACTCTTACCTTTTACTAAATCTTTATGATAAGGCTCTACAAAACCAAACCAAAAACGATGAAAAGGCTTTTTAAAACGTATTTTTGCCTCTATCCTATATGAGCGTAAAGACTTCTCTAGTTTTTGATTTGGATATTTTTTTAGTGGAGCTTCTCTTGACTCTTCAAACTCTATAAGTCCAAACTCCTCTAACTCATTAAGAAGTCGAAGACCTAATCTATCCCCTACTCTTGCCTTTCTAAAAATATTTGACAAGCGACCATCTCCTCGAGCAGTTGCAATAAGAAGATGACGATAAGGCTCTTCAATAAGATAATAAGGAGATATGAGTCTGTTTAAAAGTTTATACTCTTCTACAAAGTTAAAACGAATAATTGACTCAACATCATTATCTATAAAATCACACTCCAACGACTCTTCTACACCTCCAAAAACTGAAAAAACTTCAATAGCTTGTTCTAGTTCTAAATAGGCGAAATGGTTAAAAAAATTTTGAAACTCTCTTTTAATAGTTCTTCCTCATTTAAAGTTTTTACTATTGTAATATCTTTTCTCTTTAGTTGACATTTTAATTCTAATTATGACCACTCTTGTTTTCTACAAATGAACCCATTGCTAACTCTCCACCAATCTCCAAACGTTCAACCACTTTTTTCTCTGTTAAATCAACTTTAACCAATGCTCCCTCTTCAGTCAAAAATAGGTAAAAGTATCGTCCATCTTTAGAGAAGTGATATTTTGGATGCGATTGACTCTGACCTGTAATGGTCGTTAGGTTACTCACTTCAATATCGGCAATTTTTGTATGAGTCGAGGTATTCATCAGGGTAATAAAGCTGTCTTTATGGTTAATAATAATAGCTAACTTGTTATGTTTCATCTCATCAGCATGTCCAGCACCAATCCCTGCTTTTTCAGTTTTAATAAGCGTCATAGGTGTTGTCGTATAGTCAACCACAAAGAGTGTCCCTTCTTGCGAACCTGCATAGATTGTTTTTTGGTCTTTTAAGAAATTTAGATGGTGAATTCCCATTTGGTTGGCTGTAAACCCTTGGGCTTTCAATGGTAACTCTTCACTTAAACTCAATCCTACCCCTTTGGTAAATGTTAACTTCAAGATAGATGGGTAAACATCCGTAGCACCTTCAGCCGTTGCGTAAAAAATGGTTGAGTCTTTATGTGAATGTTTTCTCCCATGAATCTCTGGTGGGATTAAGTTATGCACAGGAGATGAGGTAGCAAGTGAGTTAAGTAAGGCTGTTGACCATGTTCCATTACTATTTTTTGTTAATTTATAGGTATCTATCTTTTTCTTTTGTCTGTCAATCACAACAAAATGATTTTCATCTAACCAATGAGGGTGTCCAGAGGCTAAAGTACCACTAGAGACATAACTGTGTCCACTTGTTGTCGGTTGTGTTACCACATCCTCACCTACCGTTGCAATTACTTCATCGGTTTTGCTATCTATAATAGAAACCATCGCTTTATTTGTCCCTGAAACTGCAACCAATCCTGTTACCTCTTGCACATCAATACTTCTTGGGTAGAACGCTAAAGGGATGCTTTTGGTAATGGTATTGGTCGCCGAATCAAACACATCAATAAAGTTACTTCCACGGTTATCAACATAAAGTTTTGGATTTACAGCATGTTTAGTCGCCTTAGTTTTAATAACCTCAGCCGCGTAAGAGACTTGATGCCCTGTATCAATGGCATCTAAAAGTTTCATGTTATCAACATCTACTACCACCACTCGGTTATTTACTTTGTCTCCAAAATAGGCTTTTGTGGTCGTAACACTATTTGTGTTTCGCTCTACACTCTCCTTGACACTATTATCTCTGTCTGATTTTTTATCTGTTGTGTTACCACATCCCACTAAAATAAGTGATACTATAGTAAGTGAACCCATTAGTAATCTTTTCATCTTTTTCCTTTATTAATTTAATAAAGAATTTTACAATAAAAATATTAGCTATTTGTTAGTAATTAGTTAAAAAAGTGTTAAGTTTCTAAAACCAAATCCGAACTCCAGCCACTGCATAGCCCTCATCTAAAGGGCTAAAGTCAGCTGTGTTACCAAAGTTTTTACTCCATTCTAAACCAATACTTTTCTTCTATATTTTGGACACCACACTATATGGTATTTCTCTCCACCCACAAATTCAACAAATAGTTTTTCTAGGTTCAAAACTAACCCTATTTAAATACATTCCAAATAACTCAAC
>CAMZNQ010000274.1 GCA_947313765.1 uncultured Sulfurovum sp. | reverse complement strand
ATATGACCAAGCTCTATTAAAGAAGAATCAAGACAGCACCTCTAAGCTAGAGTTAGAGCTAACCATATCTAAATTGGAGGGAGAGTTTGCACTATTAAGTGATTTGAACCCTTACGATTTAACTCCTCCCAATTTTGGTATGATACCAAAAGAGCGTTATCTATCTAAAGATTTAGAGTTAAAAAGAGATAGTTTAAGAGTAGAGGAGAAGAGAGAAAACCGATTTATGACTCTTACCAAATATCTACCTGAACTATCTATTATAGGACGATATGTAAATGAAGACTTAAATCCACTCTTTAAACAACCAAACAGTTCAATAAATAGAGACTATTTTAATTATGGATTTAAAGTTACACTTCCCATATCTGTTAATAGTTTAGATGATATACAAAACTCAAAAATAGAGTATTTAACATCAAAGATAAGATTAAAAGAGAAGAGAAGAGAGATTTTAAATAATTACCATTTAGTGGAGAAGAGGCTAGAGATTATAGACAAAAAGATAGAACTCTCGCAAGAGGATGAGGAGCATTATCGGAGTATGCTATCTATCCAAGAGGAGTTAGAGCAAGTTGGAGATAGAACCTCTTTAGATACTCAAAAAGTAGCCAATACAGAAAAAATACGCCAAATAGACCAAGAGATATATAAGATAGATGCACAGTTAGAGCTTTTGGGGCTTTATGTGAATGTAGCAGATTCAATATAATCTTATGTTATAATCTTTATAAAAAAAGGATTTATGATGTTAAAAAAGATGATTCTATTTATATTTATGGGGTTTGTGGCAATAGCGTATGATTTTGGAGCAGTCCCAAAGGTTGTAGTTGAGCAGATACCAAATGGTAAGCCAACAATGGTTCAGTTTGGTAAAACAGAGTGCATTTGGTGTGAACATATGGCTCCCTATTTTAAAGAGATAAAAGCTAAATATCCAAAAACATCTATCTATTACGTCAATACAGATAATGATATTTTAGGTGCTATTAATATGAATATTAGAGTTCTTCCTGCTTCTATTTTTTTAGATAAAGAGGGTAAAGAGATAGGGCGTGTAGAGGGCTATTTATTACCAGACCAGATTATGGAACTTTTGAAAAAGTATGGGGTTTTAGTGGAGTAGGGTGGGCTCTTCGCACCCCGACAAAAAACAAAATCAATACGATAATGTTTGTCGGGATAGGGACATCCCGACCTACAGATTAAAATAATAAAAAAAGGAAAAATTTGAATTTTAGCAACTACATGAACAACTGGCTCTATGGAGAGAACGGATACTATAAAACATTTAAAGCCATAGGTAAAGAGGGAGATTTCTACACGGCTGTTAGTACAAGCTCATTTTTTGGGGCTTCTATTGCCAACCATTTCTACAAGCTTATGCAAGAGGAAGCGTTTAAAAGAGATGGGTGGCTCATTGAGATTGGGGCGCATAAAGGGTACTTACTTTGTGACATGATACAGTGGCTCTATACACTTGATGCTACTTTGGTTAAAAGTCTAAAGTTTGGGATTGTGGAGCGTCAGCCTGAAGTGCAAAAAGAGCAGTTGAAGTACATAGAGGAGCGTTTTGGTTCAGACATAACCATTACCCATTTTAATGACATTGATGAGGTGGAGGTTGATTATGCTTTTTTTGTTGCAAATGAGATTTTTGATGCCTTTCCTTGTGAGCTTATAAAAGATGGAGAGATGGCATTTGTGGATAACCATCAAATATCATGGCAGAGTGCAGATGATAACCTTTTAGCCTT
>CAMZNQ010000273.1 GCA_947313765.1 uncultured Sulfurovum sp. | reverse complement strand
GGAGCGTTTTGGTTCAGACATAACCATTACCCATTTTAATGATATTGATGAGGTGGAGGTTGATTATGCTTTTTTTGTTGCCAATGAGATTTTTGATGCCTTTCCTTGTAATCTCATAAAAGATGGAGATATGGCATTGGTAGAGAATCATCAAGTTATATGGGAAAAAGCAGAAGATGATATCTTAGAGTTTGCTTCAAAACACCGACAAGTTAAAGGAGAGGTTGCTGTAGGCTATGAGGAGTTTGCGTTAAATATGGCAAAAGGGGTTAAGCGTTGTGACTTTGTAAGTTTTGATTATGGCGAAAAGCTTGTAAGAAATGATTTCTCTATTCGTATCTATGAAAAGCATAAAACCTATCCCCTTTTTGATGAGGAGTGTAAACTAGATGAGGTTTACCAAAAAGCAGACATCACTTATGATGTCAATTTTGGACACGTTATTGAAGCGTTTGAAGAGGCAGGGTTTAGTCTTGATAAGTACGAAACACAGGCTAGGGCATTGGTACGTTTTGGGTTGATTGATATTTTAGAACAGTTTGCAAAACAAGCAACACAGGCGAACTATGTGCGTGAAGCAGATAAGATTAAGACCTTGATTGCTCCTACTATTATGGGAGATAAATTTAAAATGGTACATTTTAGCAAGTAGATGTTAAATTTAGGGTAATATTTGACAATTTAAACTTTTAGGGATAGAGATTATGAATGAGATTATTTGCCCAAACTGTAAAACAGCTTTTAAAGTAGATAAAGCTGGATTTGCAGATATTGTTAAGCAGGTTCATGACCGTGAATTTGAGAAAGAGTTAAAAGCAAGATTGGCACTTGCTCAAAAGGAGAAAGAGAGTGCAGTTGAGTTAGCAGAGGCTAATCTTAAAAACTCTTTAGAGAGAGAGTTAGCAAAAAGAGATGCTAAACTTACTCAAATGCAATCTCAAATAGATAACGCTCAAAAAGAGAAAGAGAGTGCCATTAAACTAGCAGAAGCTAACATTAAAAATTCTATACAGGAGGAGTTATCAAAGCGAGATGGAAAAGTCTCTGAGATGAAATTGAAACTTCAAACTTTAAAGATAGAAAAAGAGCTTGAGCTATCAGAGATTACTAAAAAGATAGAGAAAGAGCGTGATGAGCTTAAAAATGAGTTGAAGATTAAAGATACTCAAAAGGAGCTATCCGATAAATCAATTAAAGAGCAGTTTAAACATCTGCTTATCATGAAAGATGATGAGATAGAGCGTCTAAAAAACTTTAAACAGAGCCTATCAACAAAGATGGTGGGTGAGACACTAGAACAACATTGTGAGATTGAATTTAATAAGCTTAGAGCTACAGCATTTAGAAATGCCTATTTTGAAAAAGATAATGATTCTACCAAAGGGACTAAAGGCGATTACATCTACAGAGAGTTAGATGAAGAGGGGAATGAGATTATCTCAATTATGTTTGAGATGAAAAATGAGAATGATGAGACAGCAACTAAAAAGAGAAATGAGGATTTTTTTGCAAAGCTCGATAAAGACCGTAAAGCAAAGGGGTGTGAGTATGCTATTTTAGTATCTCTTTTAGAGAGAGATAATGAATTGTATAATGTAGGGATTGTTGATGTCTCATATAAGTTTGATAAGATGTATGTGGTTCGTCCTCAATTTTTTATTCCCATAATTACACTTCTTAGAAACTCTGCTATGAATGCAATGGAGTATAAGGCAGAGTTGAATCTAATTCGAAATCAGAATGTGGATATTACCAATTTTGAAGATAAGATAGAGAAATTCAAAACAGGTTTTGCTAGAAATTATCAATTGGCGAGTAAACAATTTAGTAAAGCTATTGATGAGATAGATAAGAGCATTACCCATCTACAAAAAGTTAAAGATGAACTGTTGTCTTCAGATAGAAATTTACGATTGGCAAATGATAAAGCTAATGATTTAACCATTAAAAAGTTAACTTATGGTAATCCTACAATGAAATCTATGTTTGAAAGAGAGAGAGATGCTTAAAATGTCAAAAGAAAAAAGAGCCACAGTCGTTGCTACTACAATAGCTACAATTCTTACAATCATAAAGTTTGCAATAGGTGTAGCTTCAGGTTCGGTAGCTGTTTTAGCCTCTGCCATTGACTCATTGTTAGATACACTAATATCTATCTTTAACTTCTTTGCCATTAAGAAGTCAGAAGAGAAAGCAACAGAAGATTTTCAATATGGAAAGGGTAAGGTTCAAGCAATAGCAGGAGTGATAGAGGGTACGGTTATTACTATCTCTGGACTCTACATCATCTATGAATCTATCCAAAAAGCCATGCATGGTGCAAAAACAGAGCTACTTACTCCTGCCATTACGGTTATGGTAATCTCTATTGTTGTTACATTCTTCTTAGTCCAATACCTTTTAAAAGTGGCAGAAGAGACAGATAATTTAGTTATTAAATCTGATGCACTACACTACAAAACAGACCTTTGGAGCAATGGTGTTATTTTACTCGCTTTAGGAGTGGTATATTTTACAGGTTTAGAGTGGGTGGATGCTCTTTTTGGATTTGGAATAGGAGTCTATATTATCTACTCTGCCTATGAGATAATAGAGGAGGGGATAGCGATACTTCTTGATAGAGCTTTAGATAGAGAGGAGGTTGATAAGATAAGAGATATTATATCTGCTCATCCAGAGGTTAATGGTTACCACTGGCTTAAAACTAGAACTGATGGAACAAATAACTTTGTAGAGTTTCATCTTGTTTTAACACCTAAGATGTATCTAATTGAGGCTCATAGAATCTCCGACCAAATAGAAGATAAGATAATGTTACTTGATAGTAAAAAAAAATGGATTATTACTCCTCACTATGACCCCTATGATGATGAAGATATAAATAATGCTTTAGCAGAGGGAAAAATATTGGGGCAAGTAGAGAGATGATATATCTTCTCTCTCCTCTCAAAAAAGAGGGGACAATCTCACTGCCTATGATAGCGTTTTCATTGGTGGTAGATAAGATAGATTTTTCCTCTTGTGACACATTGATGTTTACCTCAAAACAGGCTGTGGTTTCGGCTAATGAGATAGATGAAAATTGGAAAAACTACCCTTGTGTTGCCATTGGTGGAGCAACAAAGAGAAAGATTGAAGATTTAGGTGGAAGCGTTATCTATTATCCAAAAGAGTTTTACGGAGAAGTTTTAGCTAAAGATATTTTAAATAATTTTTCAGATAAAAAACTACTCTATCTTAGACCAAAAGAGGTCTCATTTGATAGCAGAGCTTACTTAGCAAAGAGTGGCATAAAATTAGAAGAGCAGATTATCTATGAAACCTCTTGTGTGAAATATGCTTTAAAAGATAAACCAAAAGAGAGTGCCATTATCATCTTTACCTCTCCCTCTACCATTAAATGCTTTTTCAAAAATTTTGAGTGGCATGAGAGTTACATGGCTGTTCTCATTGGTCATGCGACGAAAGAGCATCTACCATCGTATTGTAACTATGTGGTGGCAGATGAGCCTTTGATTGATGCTTGTGTGAAAAAAGCTATGGAGTTAATGGCTTAGTTTAATATAAAAACCCAAATAACCAAAGGGGGATTTTTTTACTATTTTCAGTGGAATCTGTATCTTGAACAACAAAAGAGTTCTCCATATCTTTTATCTGTTTAAACCCTTTGTTTTTCCCACCTATCTCAAATGTATATCTGTTATTAACAATAAAATCTCCATTTTTAGTGGTGGTTATACTGTTCTGTTCTTTGAGTTGATTGGCAAAAAAACTCTCTCGTATTGTCCCTATTTCAGGATTTTCACAAAGAGCATAAGATAGATTGGTATTGTTCAGATAGAGCTTCTCTGGTTTGCTAAGAGCAGTTAAGCCTTTTTTATTATCAACCACAACCGTAAGCAAATCTCCTTTTTCTAAGTGGCCTAAATAGGCATAGAGAGTATTGCGACTTACCTCAATATTTGCCGATACCTTTGTGATGTTTAATTCAAATGGTTTACTGTAACAGATAACATTGAGTAGCTTCTTTAGCTTGTTTGCAAAATTTGGTTTTATAGCTCCTAACATTACCAAATCTACATCTATGGTTAAATTGACAACAGCTGTTAGCTGTTTGAGATAGTTGTTTCTGTCTGAAAAATAGAAAGGGTAATACCCATATTTTAGATACTCATTAAAGTACTCTAATGGTATAAACTCTTCACTTAACTTATCAACTATTTCAATGCTATTGGTTGTTATCTCCTCCAATGAAAAAGAGGGTAACTTTTTATCTAATCTTAGCTCTAAAAACTCTCTGTAAGAGAGTCCATTCATGTGGTAAAGAACAGCTCTTCTACTTAGGTCGGCTTGTGCATTATAGATTGAGGTGGCAGATGAACCTGTAAAGATAACTTTAATTTGAGGATAGAAGTCATAGATGGCTTTTAAATCTAAGGCAAAATTTTTATATTTATGAATTTCATCAACAAGCAGATGCTCTCCACCTATTTTAGCAAACTCTTCGGCTAGTTCATAAAGTTTTATATCTATATTTGTTGGATAGTCATAAGAGAAGTAGAGTGATTTATGGGAAGGATATAGCTCTTTTAACTCTTTAAGATGTTGGAGTAGAAAAGTGGTCTTTCCTACTCCTCTTGAACCGACGATAGCGACCATTTTAGAGGAGAAATCAATACGTTTAAAAAAGTATCGTTTGTAGTGGGTATTTAATGACTTTAGTACTCTTTTCTCTAATTTTCTTATATTAGTAAGCATATACATCCTATTTTGTTAATTATTACTTAACAATTTTAGCATAAAAGTCATAAGACAACATATTATATGGGATAATTTTTTTTATAAAAAAGCAAAAGAAGAAAAAAAAACATAAAAAAGTAGTGACTTTTATCTAAAAAAGTGCTATAATTCCATCAACCTGAATAGTTCGACTACTGTTTTTTGTGGTCCAACATTATCTATAGTGGGACATGTAGTTAATTGGTGTGTGGATGACTCCGTTTGAGTGTAGCTAGACTATACGAGGAGCTGTCCCCTAAAGATTGCTCTCTCCTACACCGTTGGCTTTTTAGGGCCGACCTTATACAGAACGGCTGTTCGGGTTAAATCTCTTTACAAATAAAAATATTTTGGAAGAGAGAGTCTTAAATATACCTTTGAATACTATCTTGATTTCTCTCTTTCATTCAAATCTTCTATTTTTCTATAAATCTAATTCGTATAATCAATAGTGTATAATCCCGTTAATAAAAATGATGGAGAATTTACAAGTGAATGTATTAATAATTGGTTCAGGTGGGCGAGAGTACTCTATAGGAATGGCTCTTAAAAAAGATGAAAAAGTATCTAAGTTATATTTCGCTCCAGGTAATGGTGCAACAGATGAGTTGGGAGAGAACTTAGATATATCTGATTTTAATGAGTTGGCAGATTTTTGTGAAGCGAATGATGTAGAGCTTACTATTGTAGGCCCTGAAGCTCCTTTGGTAGCTGGGGTTGTTGACCTATTTGAAGAGAGAGGGTTAAATATATTTGGCCCATCTGCTAAAGCATCTCAACTTGAGGGTTCTAAAATATTTATGAAGAATTTTTTAGCACGTCATAATGTTCCTACAGCTAAGTACATTGAGACAGACTCTATTGAAGAGGCGTATAAGTTTATTATGTCGCTTGAAGCTCCTATTGTTGTGAAGGCTGATGGACTTTGTGGTGGTAAAGGTGTTATTATTGCTCAAAGCCATGATGAGGCGAAAAAAGCAGTTGGAGAGATGCTATCTGGAGACTCTTTTGGAGATGCAGGTAAATCTATTGTGGTTGAGGAGTTTTTAGATGGTTATGAACTATCTGTATTTGCTCTTTGTGATGGAGATGACTATGTTGTACTTCCTGCTGCACAAGACCACAAACGACTTTTAAATGATGATAAAGGACCAAATACGGGAGGAATGGGTGCTTATGCTCCAACTCCTTTAGTAAATGATGAGATTTATAGAAAATTAGATGAGAGAGTAATCAAACCTACACTAAAAGGGATGAAAGAGGAGGGAACACCATTTAAAGGGGTTCTTTTTATTGGTGTAATGGTAGTTGATGGTGAACCAATTATCTTAGAGTATAATGTACGTTTTGGAGACCCAGAGTGTGAAGAGCTTATGCCACTTATTAAATCTTCTGTTTTAGATATCTTCTATAAAGGTGCAACAAATGACCTTAAAAATTTAGAACTAGAGTTTCATGATAAGTTTGCTGTGGGTGTGGTTATGGCATCTAAAGATTACCCTTACAAGAGTTCTGCTCCTGCAGAGATAATTGTTGATGATATTGTTCATGATGAAATTTTTGCTGAACATGCACATATCTCTTATGCAGGAGTTAGTAGAGATGAGGATGGAAAACTTTTAGCAACAGGTGGTCGTGTATTGGTCTGTATAGGATTAGGAGATACCATTAAAGAGGCTCAACAACGTGCATATATGTTAGTAGGTCAAGTACACTTTGCAGGAAAGCATTGTAGAACAGATATTGCTTATCAAGTTTTATAATTAAAAAAATCTTTAGGAGATAGATGCGTTACTTTATATTTTATAGCTTTTTTACTCTATCTCTTGTCTCAAAAGAGCAGATAGAAGTTTTTGCAAAAGAGGTTAGAGCTACAAAAGATTATCTTAGAGCTAGTGGAGATGTATTGATTCTCTATGATGGGGATTTATTACATGCAAACTATGTAACTTATGATAAAAATAGCTCCATACTAACTTTAAAAGGTAATGTTGAGATGTTAGGAGAAGAGGAGAATAGAGCCTCTTCAGATAGACTTATCATCAATACAGAGAGTAAAAATATTGAATTTAAAGAGTTTTTAATTACTACAGAGCAGAATCTTTGGATAGAGGCAAAAAAAGCAACTAGAAAAAAGGAGCATTACAAGATATTTAACTCTAAACTATCATCTTGTAATAAAAGTGACCCCGATTGGACAATTGAGTTTAAAGAGGCTCACTTTCGTAAAAATAGAGAATTTATCACTTTAAAAGATGCAAAAGTACGTTTTTTCGATACAACAATTTTGTATCTTCCCTATATGGCTTTTCCTACTGTAAATAAGAGAACTACAGGGCTACTCTTTCCCACTTTTCAACTATCTCAAAAAGATGGTTTTATTTATCAACAACCATATTTTTATGCACCTACTAATAATTTTGATGTTGAATTTAATCCTCAAATTAGAACAAGCAGAGGATATGGAGGGCATATTACAGCTCGTTTTGTAGATTCAAATCACTCATCAGGAGTTTTTAGAACAGGTTATTTTCAAAATTTTAGAGAGTTTAGTAATGAGAATCATCTACATTCTGAACATTATGGTTTTGAAGTTCAATATAACTCCAGAGATTTTATGGCAAAAAGTGATTTATTTGATGGGTATGAGAGTGGATTATATGTAAACTCTACATATTTAAATGATTTAGAGTATCTAAATTTACAGAAAAAATCAGCCTCTTCTATAGTAAATTCTAATCTTATTGAATCAAGATTTAATGCCTTTTTGCACAATGAAGATAACTACTTTGGATTATACTCAAAACTCTATATTGATACAAGTAAAGAGAGTAATAGTGAAACACTTCAAGAGTTACCAACTTTACAATACCATCACTCTTTAAAAGAGTTTTTTACAAATCAGATTTTCTACTCTTTTGATGCAAAAGTACACAACTATACACGTTTAAAAGGTAGTAGAGCTACTCAAATGGAGTTCTCTCTACCTATCACTTTTCATCACTCTTTTTTTGATGACTATTTAGATTTTTCAGTATCTGAAAATCTATATCTATCTGATGTATTTTTTTCAAACTTAGGATATAGTAGTGAACGTTATCGTTTCTATAGAAATTATCATGTTGTTGAGTTATCTAGTGATTTAATAAAATCGTATGGAGATAATATACACACTATTCATCCCTATATTGAATATACTAGACCAAGTTTAGAAAATGAAGAGCCAACTACATATAATGAACTAAATAGTAACCAAAAGGAGCTGTTTGTAACAGAGACTAAAAGAGAGAAATTAGCAATGGGAGTAAGTCAATTTTACTATAATAGAGATTTAGATATGAATCTTTTTAATAGAGTAGCACTAGTTGAGTACCCAAAAGAGAATTTAGATAAGGGGGATATTAATAATGAGTTCTCTTATAAGCAGAGTGATTTTGAGATATATTCAAATCTATTTTACTCTTTAGATAAAGATAAAATTCACTCATTAACTAATTCTCTTACTTATAATCAAAGGAACTATGATATAATATTAACACATTTCTATAATAATGACTTTATAGAAAAAGATAAAGCAACAAGTTTTATTAGTGGTTCATTTATCCACAATTACAATAATAATAATCAGTGGTTTTTTGATTATGATTATGATTTAAAACAAAATTTTAATCATCAATGGGATATTGGCTGGAGTCATAGAAAAAAATGTTGGAGTGCTAAACTCTCTCTAGGACAAGAGAGGATACCTAACATTGTAGATAATTTTAGAAATAATATAATTTTTTTTGAGTTAAGACTCAATCCATTTGGTGGTATATCACAAAATCAAGAATTCTCTTCACAAGGTATATAATATATGAAAACAGAAGCAAAAGTTGGTCTTTTTGTAACATTATCACTTCTTTTTCTTTTTGCACTATTAACGCAATTGAGTAGTTTTGATAATCTATTTAAAAAGTCATACTCTATCGTAGCAGAAATAGAAGATGGAACAGGCTTAAAAAATAAAGCCAAAGTAAAATTAAAAGGTGTGAATATTGGATATGTTAAAGAGATTTTACTAAAAGATAATAAGGTAATCTCTCATCTTATGATTGATGAAGGGATTAAAATTCCAAAAGATTCAACTTTGATTATATCTCAAGATTCACTTTTAGGTGGAAAATTTTTAGATATTAAACCTGGTAAATCAAATCAATTTTTAGATAGTAACTCTACTATATCAAAGGAGGAGAAGGTATCATCTATTGGAGATGCTTCAACTTCAGCAGATAAAGCTTTTATTGAGATAGGACTTTTAGTTAAGGATATTAGAGATATATTAAATTCAGGTGGAAAAGAGAATATTCAATCTACACTTTCTAACCTAAATGAGTTCTCTAAACTTTTAGCATCCATATCAAAAGATGATAATAGGACGATTCATGATATTTTAACAAATACAAATGAGACTATTAAGAAGTTTTCAACAATGAGTGATGATATAAGTGTTACAGCTAAAGAGTTTTCTAAAATTGGTAAGGGATTAAATAGAGATTTACCTAAAATGATGAATGAATACTCTAACGTAGCTAAAAATATTAATAGAGATTTACCCTCTATTATGGCACGTATTGATTCAATCACTAAATATTTAAATAGTGTGAGTGAATCATTAGATAAAAAACTTCCAAAAGCTGTAGATAAGTTTGTTGTTTTAGAAGATAATTTAAATGAGGTGGTTGTAGATAATAAAGATAAACTATCTAGTGCTTTAACCTCTGTTGATGGATTCTTCTCAAATAGTAGTGAGACGATGAAAAAGGTAGATAAGTATTTAGATGGATTGATTAAAACAGAACTTCACGTTGAGATGCGTTCAGATGAGGTTTATGATGATGGTGGCTACTCAAAATCTCACCTAAATCTAACACTAAAACCTGACCCAACACGCTACTATCTATTGGGGTTAACATCTGGTCCTAGTTTTGAGGCAGACTCCTCATTTGATAGAGGTTTTGCAGGAAATAAAAAGCATGAGAGTGGTAGCTTTTTGTTATCTGCTCAATATGGTAAACGTTATGATGATTTACTATTTCGTGTAGGTATCATAGAGGGTCAAGGTGGATTTGGAGTTGACTATTTTGCTCTAAATGATACTTTGAAATTAAGTACAAATCTATATGATTTCAATGGAGTAAGCGATATTCGTGGAGATAATCCAAACTTAACAACCACAATACGTTATCAGTTCTTTAAACATATTAATGCGTATATGAGTGGTAATAACTTATTGAATAAAAATGCAAACTCCATATCAGTTGGATTGGGTGTTGATTTTATTGATAATGATTTAAAAAATCTTTTGGGAGCAGCAGCTTCATCTGCTAAATAAAAGTAGTAAGACTTAAATTAAAAAAGGAAATTAGTAGTAATGCAAGAAAAGAATATAATTATTAGTTGTAATAATTTAGAAGAGAGATACCAGTTTAACAAAGTTGCAAAACAAGCAAGTGGTGCTGTTATGTACCATTGTGGAGATGCTGTGCTTTTAGCAGCTGTAGCAATAGACCCTACTCCTGTGGAAGAGGATTTTCTTCCATTGACAGTTCAATATACAGAAAAAGCATACGCAGCAGCAAGAATACCTGGTGGGTTTATGAAAAGAGAGAGTAAACCAGGGGATTTTGAGACATTAACCTCTCGAATTATTGATAGAAGCCTAAGACCTCTCTTTCCAAAAGGTTTTAACTACCCGGTGGTAATTACTGTTACAGTTCTTAGTGCAGACCCATCCATAGATATGCAAGTAGCAGGTATGCATGCAGCATCAGCAGCTCTATATACATCAGATATTCCAATAAACCAAGTAGTATCAGCTATTCGTTTAGGAAAGATAGATGATGAAGTGCTAGTTAATCCAACTCTAATAGAGCAAGAGGATTCAACTCTTGACCTTTTAGTAGTAGGTTCTGGTTCGGACATACTAATGATAGAGATGTGTGTAAGTGCCTCTGAAAAAGAGCATATTCAAGTTACAAATGAGTTAGATGAAGATGAACTTTTAGAGATTCTTGATATTGCACAAGATGCAATATCACTAGCAAGTTCTACTTATGAGAGTGAGTTTAATGTAGCTAAAAAAGAGGAGATAGAGCTATCTTTAGCTCCAGAAAAAGAGGATGCAGAGCTATATAAATTTATTGAAAAATATTATGCTGATTTAGTATCTAAAGCTGTTCAATCTATGGCAAAGTCAGAGAGAAGCCAAGCTTTAAAAGATGTTCGAAAAACAATTATATCAGATATTGAAGCATCAGGAGAAGATGCAGATGTAGAGTTAGTATCTAAAATGTTAGATGCCTATAAACGTTCTGTTGTAAGAGCATTGATTTTAGATGATAATATTAGAGCAGATGGAAGAGCATTAGATGAAGTACGTCCTATTGATATTGAGACAAATATTTTACCATCTGTTCATGGCTCTTGTCTATTTACTCGTGGACAGACACAAGCTTTGGTTACAGCAACACTAGGAGATAGTAAATCATCACAATCGTATGAGTTGATTGGTTCAAGAAACTCTCTATATGAAACATTTATGGTTCATTATAATTTTCCAGGATTTTCAGTAGGAGAGGCAAAACCAGCAAGAGCACCTGGTAGAAGAGAATTGGGTCATGGAAATCTTGCAAAGAGAGCATTAGAACCAACCTTAGATTTATATAGAGAGGGAACAGTACGTTTAGTATCTGAAATATTAGAGTCAAATGGTTCATCTTCCATGGCAACAGTTTGTGGAGGTTCATTGGCTCTTAAGGCATCAGAGGTAGAGACTACTAAGTTAGTTGCAGGTATTGCAATGGGACTTGTAACAGATGGAGATAACTCATGTGTACTTACAGATATTATGGGTTTAGAAGACCATGATGGAGATATGGACTTTAAAATTACAGGTACGGTAGATGGTATTACAGCTCTTCAGATGGATATTAAACTAGGTGGAATTGACGCAGATGTTCTAAAAAAAGCACTCTATCAAGCAAAAAATGGACGATTACACATCTTAAAGATTATGGAAGAGGCATTACTGAATTTAAAACCAAGTTTAGCACTACCAAGTTCCATAATTTTTGATATTGATAGTTCTCATATTCCTGCTATTATTGGTAAAGGTGGTGGAACAATTCGTGAGATTATTGAAAAATATTCAGTATCTATTGATATTGACCGTGATAAGAACTCTGTTAAAATTACAGGAGCATCAAAAGATAGTGTGCAAGATGCTAAAGCATACATAGATACTATTACCTCTACACCTGTTAAAAAGCAGATGAAGTATGAAATCAATAAAAAATACTCTGGAAAAATCAAAAAAGTTGTCGATTTTGGTATGTTTATAGAGATGCCAGATGGTTATGATGCACTTCTTCACATCTCAAAAGTATCAAAAGATAGAGTCGAAACTCTTAATGGATTATACAATGTTGGAGACTCTATTGATATTATTGTTCTTGAACAGAAAGGTAAAAAAGTAGAACTTTGTACACCTGCCTATTTACTTTAATATCTACAATATATGTGTGACTATGTCACATATATAATTTTTTTAATTTTATTTTATATTTATATCTATCTTTTAATTATAATTATATTTCTACTTAGTTATAATCGCGACGTTGTTACGAAGTGATAAGTAGGGAAACAGGTTGGATTTATCTGCTTGTTGGCAATTTTTTTAAGTTGTTTACGCTATCCGAACGGACTTTGGAAGACAGTCAAAGGGGACTTAAAACCTATTTAACCTTAAGGATTTAAAATGAAAAAGTTTTTTTTACTTTTCTTAGCACTTGGTGCTGTTGCATTTGCTGACGCAGATGGAGAGTCTATGATTAAAGCATACTCAGTAGTTGCTGCTGGTGTTGGTCTTGGTCTTGCTGCTCTTGGTGGAGCTATTGGTATGGGTCATACTGCTGCTGCTACTATTGCTGGTACTGCACGTAACCCAGGTCTTGGTGGTAAACTAATGACTACAATGTTTATTGCTCTTGCTATGATTGAAGCACAAGTAATCTATACACTAGTTATTGCTCTTATTGCTCTTTATGCTAATCCATTTCTTGGATAGTCTCTAGTTTAAAGATTAGATAAGTTTAGAGTGGTATAATGCCACTCTAAATCCTCATGTAGGTTTCGATAAGCCTTATAAGTTATCAAAAAAATGCACCAGTGGTGGAACGGTAGACACGCGGGCTTGAGGGGCTCGTGCTTCGCGGCGTGGAGGTTCAAATCCTCTCTGGTGCACCACTTTCTTAAATCTGATTTAAAATATCTATTGGCATAAATTTTTGGTAATATATCTCTCTATATGTATTATTATCTCCAATAAACTTCCATTCATTATTGTAAAGTTTATCTTTAATTGCTAATAACTTTTCATCTCTTGTTAAAGTTACAACTCTTGCTTGAGTGTCAACATCTATATGCTCTCTTCCATACTTTCTAACTAAAATACTATATAGTGTATTAATACTTGATTTCGTATTATATAGACGGCTATTTTGCAAATATACTTTTACAGTAGATGTATACTCTACTTGTGCAAACTCTCCATTTGAAAAGTTATATATTTCACTTATTTGTCTGATTTTTGAAGAGAAGTCCACTATGGAAAGATTAGAAGAGTTGGTTATTGTAAGAATTTGACTTCTATATAAACTTTTATTAAATGCAGTAAAAAACTTAGGATATGTCATATATATAATACCATCAACATCAAGAGATTTTAATCTATTTAAATACTCCTCTACAACTTTATATAGTTTTTTTTGTTTACTGTTGAGTTCTATTGGGTAGACCTCTTTTTTGGGAGTTTTATCTATTGTGTTTCTAGTTGTTAAATTCTCATCTTTATTCTTTTTAGAAACTTTTTTATCAGAGAAGCAACCAGTTAAGAGGGCTACAGTTACAGGTATCAATATGGCATATCTCATTATTTCTACTCCACATCAAATTTCAGATATCTAAGAAGTAGAGATGATAAAGCAGGAGAGGATAGAGGTTCTCTCATGAGATTATATGAATTTATCTCTAAAGTTTTAAAGACAAATTTTTTATAGTTTATATCTACTAGAGAGGAGATACTCATAAGGAGAGAAGCTCCAACAGATAGAGATGATGGATAGTTGTAGTCAAATATCTCCTCCTCTACTGTAAATTGACCATTAGAGAAATTCCATTTCCCATATTTATAGAATCTCTCTATTAATATATTTGCAAAATCTGTTGCTTGAACAATGTATGCTTGATTCAGAGTAGATTGATAAGCTGTTATTAAGGCATCTCCTATATAGGCATAATCTTCTAAAAAAGCTTCTATTTGTGGGTTATCATCTATCTTAGTCGAGTGATATAGTATTTCATCTATATATAGTTTAGAGAGTAGTTCTTCTAAAGACTCTTCTGCAATATTTCTATATTTTTCATCTATCTCTGAAGCAGTAAATAGAGTAGAAACCATCATGCTATTCCATGAAGTGATAATAGTCTCATCTATCTCTTTCCCATTATACTCTTTAGCATAAAATAGTTTAGATTTAGACAATTTAGAAATAACAAAATCTATACTTTTAAAGGCAATACTCTTATACTCCTCTTTTTTAGTTACTTGATAGGCTCTAAGATATACTTTTGAGAGAAGAGCATTGTCATATAGTGTCTTTAATGGATATGGATTTTTCCAATTTTTCTCTTGACAATATGTGTAGAAACCACCATTGTTAACATCATTAAGTTCACTATTAGATATAGAATTAAGTGAGAATATAAGAGTATCTAAAAACTCTCTATCTTTTGTAACCTCATAGCTATCTAATAGAAGTTCTAGCATTGATGTATTTGGGAATTTAGGAGATGAACCAAAACCACCATACTCTTTGTCTAAAAGCTCTTGGCTATGTATTTTAATAGTCTTTAAAATATTTAAATGAAGTTTTGTAGCCTCTATCTTGGTAACTTTGGGATTTATATTATTCAATATCTCACGCCCTTTTGTTACAAGTGTCTCATTGTCTGTAATATATTTGTTTGAAACAACACGCAAAAGAGCCTCAAAGCCTAATAACTCTTTTTTTGCTTCAGGTGCAATATAGGAGCTTACATAAAAAGGCTCTAAGTTTTCTGTCATAAATACAGATATTGGGAAACCTGCTCTTGAACGGTTCATCATTTTATGAACTTTTTGATAATATCTACTAAGTTCTGGATGTTCATCGCTATATATCTTTATTGGAATAAAACGTTCATTTAAAATCCCAATAATGCTCTCTTTTGAAAATGACTCCTCTTCCATCTGCAGAGACCATTTAGAGTATGATTGAGTAATATATAGGAAAATAGACCTATTCTTATCTCTTGCCTTTTGAAATGTCTCTTCTCTCCAAGAGTGCCATTGGATAGTTTCTAAATAATTTGACATATTAAATTTCCTTTTTCTTCTGTATAATAACTTTTATAAATTTTTTTTAACATTATATGTTCTATTACAGTTGTATCGTAGATTTTTTTTATAAACTATTAATAATTTTATGTTTATATTTGATATAGTACTACACGCATATTACACATTATATACACTATAATTGATGTAATATAATTATTTTTAGATTAAAAAGGGATGAAAGAAGAATGAAGTTTTTAAAATTACTTTTACTTGTTACCATATTTTTAAACGCCGACTTTAGTTCGGCAAAATCTGCTTTTTCACATAAAAAGAGTAGTTTTATTAAAGCTACAGAAGCTTTTAAAGTTAAAACTATACAAGATGGGGATACTATTAAAACAAAAATAGTATTAGCAGATAAGATTCATCTTAATGCAGATACATTGAAGTTTTTTATTGTTAAACCTGAAAAGATTGAATTAAAGGTAAATCTTCCTAAGTCACATAAAGTTGATGGGTTTGAAGTTTATGAGAAAGAGG
>CAMZNQ010000272.1 GCA_947313765.1 uncultured Sulfurovum sp. | reverse complement strand
TTTAGCATTAAGCAAATTTAGCGTTAGTAGTAGTATTAACAAAATTCTCATAAAACTCCCTTATTTCTTGAAATTATTTTATTATACTAAATTCCTAAAAAAATTCCCCAACTTTTTAAGAAAATCCCAAAAAGCCCATAGAAAGAGTAGAAGAGGGATTAAAATCCAAGGGAGGTAATTTTTCTCTTTTGTTGTTTGAGGCTCTGCTTTCTCTTGATAGATGTTAGACAAGAGAGGATTATCTTTTTCATACATCTTAGCCATAACTCCATTGACTCTTCTCTGCTCACTAAGAACTAAAGCATCATTACTTTCAATCTGCGATAGCGTCTCTAACATCTTGTCATAAAGCTTTAACTTTTTGCTTCTATTGCTCTCCTGCTCTGCTTGTAGATTTAAAAGGGTAAACTCCACCTCATAGGTAAAACAGAGCTTTAAAGACTCTTTTAATAGCTCTATAGGGTGGCTACTTTGAGTCGCTTCATAAAAAATCTCATTTGCTCTTTTTGCATCTCTTTCATTACAACTAGCATTTAAAAAGAGAGTTAAGAGAAGTAAGTAAACTATTTTCATGAAAATATTTTACAACATTAAGTTTAAACCATTAAAATATGTTAAAAGGAGATAAGATGTTTAAAAAATTGTCTGTTATTCTGTTCTGCTTCTGCTCTATTTCTCTTTATGCACAAACCCATGCACTGGTCATTGGCATTAATAACGGAAATCTCATAGGGGCAGAGCGTGATGCTTATGCCATGAGTCAACTACTTCATCAAAAAGGGATTCAAAATATTCAAACACTCTACGGAAGAGATGCGACCAAAGCAAATATTATCAACGCTTTTAAAAGCATTGTTAACCATGCAAAACCAAACGACTGGGTTTACCTCTTCTTCTCTGGTCATGGAAGAAGCCCTTTTGACCCTGCTATTGCCAACAATAAAGAGCTACAAAGGAGACTAAAAGGTACAGGAGCATTACTCACAGCAGACAATCAAATGGTTATTGTTCGAGAGAGTTTAGCCCCTCTTTTTAGAACCTTAGACCAACAAAAAGTCCATACCATTGTCATCTTTGATGCCTGTTTTTCAGGTATGGCGTACAAAGATATTTTTAACCAAAATTCAAATGCACCATTCTACACCCCTACCCCAACAAAAAAAGCAACCTACCCTTACAATTACTTAATCTATCTCTCCTCTACCACCTACAGCGACTTTGCATCAGAGTCAAGCCGTGATAAACGAGGCTACTTCTCGATGGCAATTACCCACTGTTTAGCTGAAAATCATAAACGTAACAAGATTGTTGCTTGTCTTGATGAGATAAAATATACATATAAAAAGCTACCTCAAAACCCCATCATCTTACCCAAAACAGATTTTTCTGTTTTTCCAAACTATAGCAAAGATATTAAAATTGAGCCTACCCATTTTTCACTCAAAGAGCAACTTTTTAACCTTGCAAAAGTCTCAAAAGATTTTCAACTTTATGCCCAAAATAGTCAAGGTCTTACCTCTAAGAACTACAAAATAGGAGAAAAGTTCTCTATCTATTTAGATAGTAAGCTAAGTGGCTACTTTGTACTTTTTCAAATGGGAGAGAGCAAT
>CAMZNQ010000271.1 GCA_947313765.1 uncultured Sulfurovum sp. | reverse complement strand
GCTATAAAAGTAAAAGGAGTAGTGATAATCTCATCATCAGGTTTAATATCTAGTGCCATCATCGCTAAAAGTAGAGCATCTGTTCCACTTGAACAGGTAATGGCATGTTTTGCTTTTGTAAAGGTTTGTAGATTCTCTTCTAAATCTTTTACAGCAGTTCCCATAATATAACTTGAATTATTGAGAACCTTATCCATCTCCTCTTCTAGCTCAGGCTGATAGATAAAATACTGTTTTTTTAGATTTGCAAAATCTATATTATCTTTTTCTTGATTTTCTAAAAACTCTTTAGGTGTTATTGCAATATTGGAGTAAGACTCTAGCATTCCTTTATCTCTGGTAATTACTTTGGCATTAATAGCTTTTGCACTGGCTATGATTTGAGAATCTTCTATATCATCATAGTTCAATTCCATATAAGAAGGTGTTTTAGCTATTTTAACCTTTTTTAAAAACTCTTGCATTGCCATATGTGTAATTTTTAAACTATCTCTATTGCTATGGTTAAATTTACTTTTAATCTCTTTAAAGATTATAAATTCAATATTATCTATAGATGAAGAGCTAATAAACCTATTAAGATTCTTTTCTTCTAAGAGTTTAAATGCTCTTTGAGAATCTATATACTCTTTAGCCCTTGATTCTGATAAAATATCTATAATAATATTGTTATCTAATAGATAATTCATAAGCCCTCTTTCATATCTGAAAACTCGGCTCTATCTAATTTGTATTGAAAACTTTTTATATAACTTTCATTGTAATTATTTAAACTTTCAGAGACAATATTTTTCCAGTTTTCTTTAATATACTCATCTGATAAATTTTCTGCTTTAGAATGAGTAATATGCTCTTTTTGAATAATTTGTACACCTCTATCTTTAAGCGTCTCTAAAAACCATATAACTTTATCAACCAAAGATTCATTTTCTATATTAATAGTTAATTGCATTAAATCTCCTTTAACTTTTCATCTATTATAGCATAACGTTTACCATCACTATCAAGAGCTATATTATCACTATTAAACTCTAAACTGTTTCCACTTATCCCAACCCAACCAATCTGTTTAGCAGGAACTCCAACCATTAATGCATAAGCCTTTACATCTCTGTTTACAACTGCTCCAGAGCCAATAAGAGCATACTCTCCAATGGTAACACCACAAACAATCGTGGCATTTGCCCCAATGGAACAACCCTTTTTAAGAAGTGTGGGTTCAAACTCCTCTTTACGTTGAATAAATGCTCTTGGATTGATGACATTGGTAAAGACCATAGATGGACCTAAAAATACATCATCTTCTACCTCTACCCCTTTATAGATAGAGACATTGTTTTGTACCTTTACACCATTGCCAACAGTCACATCTCCACCAACCACGCAGTTTTGTCCAAAAGAGCAGTTTTTACCTATTTTAGTACCTGATAAGATGTGAGAGAAGTGCCAAATCTTTGTACCCTCTCCAACAGTTACATTTTCATCAACTATGGCTGTTTCATGAGTAAAAAAAGACATGATTTAACAGATAACTTTTTTACAAAAAGGGTGATAGTTCCCTTTTAGTCCAACAGCATCAAGATTTCTAATG
>CAMZNQ010000270.1 GCA_947313765.1 uncultured Sulfurovum sp. | reverse complement strand
ATCTCCTTTATATGATAGAATACCTAAAATGACCGATAATCTGGATGGAGCTGTCCTAATTTATGAAAGACCAATTGAATCAGCCCCTCCAAACAGTTATTCCATTGGATATGACCCTTATGCCCAAGATAAATCAAAAGGTGTCTCAATAGCTTCTGTCATCGTTAGAAAGAAAGCTATCATAGGTTCCTATACTAAGAATAAGATAGTAGCTAGGTATAGGGGGAGACCTGAAAGTGCGGATGATGTGAATGAGATATTCTTACTTTTATGCAAATTATATAACTCAAAAGGGATGTATGAAAATATGTTTCGTCATCCAAAAACATACTTTGCAAATAGTAAATCTTTAAATTATCTTGCAATGCAACCTGATAATATCATAACAAAGCACATTAAAGATTCAGGTGTTCAGAGGATTTATGGTTGCCATATGACCGATGAACTTAAAGATGCAGGAGAAACCTACATTAAAAAGAATTTAGGTGAAGTAGTAGATTATAAATGGATTGATGATGAAAGGATATCAATTACTGTACTAGATCAAATAGATGATATACCTCTATTAGAGGATTTAATCTCTTACTCTAGAAAAACAAACCATGATGATGTAATGAGCTATATGATGTGTATGTTTCAAGAAGAGGAATATAAGATAAATCAAAGGGATCCTAAAGAAATGGAAGATGTTAGTAGGCAGCTATTAGATTTAGCTAGAGGGCAATATAACAATAATAAATATTATAACATATGAACAACATAAATTTAGAATCTTCTTTAAAAAAAGGTACAGTTAAAGATAGAATCTCTACCACTGCTAAAAATAAAAATAAAAAGCAATGGTTCAAAGATAAGATTGATGAGACTGAAACAGAGCTTAAAGGATTTTCAGCAGAAGATGAGGAAAAAAGATCTATTGCTAACTTTGAACTTTATAATGGTGGATTTGATGAAGATGATTTCAAACATATCCTTAAACCCTTCCCTGGAGCTATTGGAGAGCTTCCTATCAACTTTAAATACCAAAGTGTATTAGTACCCAAATTAAAAGTTTTAGAAGGTCTGGAAGCATCTAGACCATTTGATATGAAAATCTTTGCAATCAACAGTGATGCTACAACTAGGAAAGAAGAGGAACAATATAATAGAATAAGGGATTTTGTTGTATCTAAAATAAGGGAAGGTGTTAGAATGCAAGTTGAAGCAGCTCATCAAGAAGAACTTCAAAATAAAGAATTAACTAATGAGCAGAAACAACAATTAGAACAACAGATTCAAGAAGAAGAAAAGAAAGCAACTCCTAAAAGGGTAGCAGAGTTTATGGAAACAGAGTACCAAGATGCTTCTGAAATCTTATCTTCTCAATTGTTTGAATATTTTAAGAACAAGGACAATCTAGAAGATTTATTTTCTGAAGGTTGGAGGGATATTCTAATTGATTCTAGAATAGTGTATTATGTTGGTAAATCAAATGATAGACCCATTATCTATAAATTAGATACAAAAGATGTTTATCATAATGGAAAAAACTTCTTCCATGATGCAACTAAGATACTTGCTACTTATTATATGCAACCAATTGATATAGTTTCTAGATGGAGTGATGAGTTAACAGATAAAGAGATAGATGACATTTATGGGGAGGGTACTTATTATAGTGATGCAATTATAATGCTAAACAATAAATTTGAAGAATTAGATGAATATAGGGATAGTTATAATTCAATACAAGTAACTCACTGCCAATGGAAATCTCTAACTAAAATAGGTTTCTTACAAACAATCCCTGAAGGGAAAGAAGTTCCTGAAATTATACTAGTATCTGATTATTATAGACTTAATAAAGAAGCTGGTGATATTTCTATAACATGGCAATGGATTGATGCTTGGTATGAAGGATTTAAGATAAATTCAAATAATCCAATCTATGTAGGTCTAACTAAAGTTGAATGGGGGACAATTGATAAGGATAATATATTTGATGCTAAACCTTCTTTTGTTGGGGCTGATTTAGATAAGATTAATGGTAAAAGAACATCTCTTTTAGAAAGAGGGAAGGTAGCTGATTATATGTTTAATATAGTAAACATACAGATACAAAAGATACTATCAAAGGATAGGGGTAAAGTAATAGCAATTGATCCAACATTACTAGTATCAAAGGATGTTAGTTTATCACAAGCTCTTTACTATATGGAAGCTAATGGTATTCTTACAGTAAACTTATCAGCTAATGGAAGGATAACTAATGTAACAGATAATGTGAAAGTACTTGATATGAGTAGTTTATCTGACTTACAAAGTTATATTAGATTAGCTGAATTTTATAGGGAAAGTGTTGGGGTAGCGGTTGGAGTAACTCCCCAAATGGAAGGACAAATAAGAGCTAGTGAGAATGTTGGTAATGTTAAACAAGCTATCACACAAAATACTTATATGTTGGAACCATACTTTAGAATATTTAATAGAATTAAGAGGGATGTTTGTCAAAGATATCTTGATGTAATTAAGGATATTTATTCAACTAAACCTCCTCAAAAACTAGTTAATATTCTTGATGACCTTAGTATGAAAACTCTACGAACAGACCCCCAATTATTAGCTAATAATCAATTAGGAGTATTTATTAGTAACTCATCACAAGCTTATAGAGCTCATCAACTTATAGAAGAGCTTTCTCATGCAGCTATACAAAACCAAGCTATTACAATGAGCTCTGTTGCAAAAATAGCAACAGTCCAATCTACTGCTGAAAAGATGAGAATATTGGATGCAGCAGAGAAACAACAAAAAGAATTCCAACAACAAATGCAACAGCAACAACAAGAAGCAGCTAAGCAACTTCAAGATGCAGCTCAAGCATTTGAATTACAGAAGATGGATAAAGAGAATCAAGCTAGATTGGAGCAAATTGAAGCTAAAGGTAAAATTGATCTTCAAAGACAAGCTATCTTATCATCTGGATTTGCTGCTGATGCAGATGCTGATGATGATGGCATCCCTGATATAATGGAGATTTATAAAAATGGGGTAGATGCTGATATTAAAGCTAAGAAACTTAAATTAGATCAAGATAAGTTTAAACATAAGGTAAGTATGGACAAGAAAAAACTAAACCAAAATAAATCTAAATAAAATAATAGATAAATTTTAACTAATAATAATTATTAAAACTGAACTATAAATTAAATTAAAAGTGACAAAAGTTCAGTTTACACCTTAACTTTGTAAAATAAATTAAAATGGAAAAGAACGAAGATTTCGTATGGGATGATTCTACATTATCATTTGTAGAAGCTAATGAACCAACATCAAAAGAAGATGAACCAGCTGAAGGTACTCCAAAAGAGGGTGAACCTGATGAAAGTGGTTTAAAATTAGTTGATGGAGAGTTTGTAGAAGTTGATAAAATTGGTGATGAAGGGGATGAAGGAGATGAAGAGGATATTGATAATAGTATAGACAATGATAAAGATGAAGATGAAAATATCTTCAAAATATTAGCATCTGATTTAAAAGAAATTGGTATCTTAAAAACCGATTTACCTGAAGATATAGATCAGGATTCCTTTTTTGATCTAATGAAGAATAATACTCAAAAGGAAGCTGAGAATTATTTTAACTTATTCATTGAAGATTTGGATGAGGATGGTAAAGCTTTCTTAGAGTTCAAGAAGAGTGGTGGAGATACTAAATTATTCTTTGAAACTTATCAGCAAATGGTATCTGAACCAGATATAGAATCTATTGATAGTTATGATGAAAAAGTAGATTTAATCAAATTCTATTATAAAACCTACGAAGGAAAATCAGTAGATGAAGTTGAGGATTTTATAACCTTCTTGGAAGATAGGGGGAAAATAGATGATTATTTTGAAACTTACTCATCTAAGATAAGTGAACAAAGGGAGATAAAGAAAGCTCAACTAATTGAACAGCAATTAGAGCAAGCTAAAGCTCAAGAAGAAGCTGTATCTAAATTTGTTGATGAGGTAGTTACTTATGTTTCATCTGATGATACAGATATAGTATTCTCTGATGATGATAGAAAGAGTATGAGAACTTATATGAGTAAACCTGTGATTGAGGTTGGAAGTAATCAAATGATAACCAAGATGCAGAAGGATCTTTCAGATGCTTTAACTGACCCTAAGAAAGCAGCTAAATTAGCTAAGTTCTTAAAAACTAATCTAGATTTTACAGGATTAGTTTCTGAAATACAGAAAAAAGAAGTAAATAAATTTGAATCAGCTTTAAAGAAAGCTAAAAGCAAAAGGATTAATTCATCTACATCTAGTAAGAAAACTAGAGGAAGTAAAACCTTCAATATAGATGATTACATTTAAAAATAATTAAAAATGAGTATATTAAAAATTAGTGATGATTTAGTTGTATCCACTATTAAAGGACACAACAATGGTACTGATATGAAATCCCTTGGTAGGGAGTTTGGTATCATGCCTGAAAAGTATGTTCCAATGATGAACTCTCTGTTCATGACAGAGCAATTTTATACAGATAATTCTTTATCTGTTCTCCTTAATAAGATGGGAGCAACAATGATGATGGATAAGGAAGTTTGGGAATATGATTTGATTAATGATTATATTGAACCTCTTCATATTGTAGAACAAGCTTTCCCTGATGATGTAAAATCAGTTGGTGCTGGTGGTGTAACTTTTAGAGTTTATCTTAATGAAGATAGATTACTTCCTGGTGATGTAATTGGAGCAACACCTAGATATAAAGTTCGTGTTCAACGTCCTTATTATATTCACGGTAATTCTTATGTTTATGAGTGTGTAATGGAAGATCCTACTGGTTCTATTCCTGCTAAATATTTTAAAGCAGGTCAGAAATGGGGAACTTACTATGCTGCTTATGAAGAAGGAGCTGAACAAGATGGTCACGTTACTTCTAAAGGAAGTGTCCGTTTAGAAGGTAGCTTAGGTAGATTCAGACAACAAGATAAAATTACTGGTTCTGCTGCTATTGAACCTTTAGCAGTTGGAGTTCGTAATAGAGCAACAGGTAAGATGGATACTTTCTACGTACCTTACATGGAACGTAAATTTTGGGAGCAATGGGCTCAAAAGAAAAATAATGTTTATTTGTATGGTCGTCCAAC
>CAMZNQ010000269.1 GCA_947313765.1 uncultured Sulfurovum sp. | reverse complement strand
AGTGAACCTCACTCTCCCAAATCAAAGATTATGGAAGAGGATTGCGAATTATCTTTTGTTCAAATATGAGAATTGTATAAAGTAGTGATTTCTCCTCACAACCCCCTAAAATAATCCCAATTAAATAAAAATAAGAGTTATACCTTATGATTATTGAGTAATTGCCATCAACTCCTTATGTATCTTATCTAAATTGATTCGTTCTTTTTCCAATTTTTTTAGTCTAATTTTTTCTCTTTTCTTTTCAATATAACAAGATATATCCATTGTAACATAGGAAAATATAGAGGTTATTAATCCTACAAAGCCGATAAAGATAAAATCTATTTTATAGACTACCCCCATATCCAACAGTAAGAGTTGAGTCTCTTTTGTAAAGAAAAAAGAGAGAATAGAGATAGAAGCAGAGACTATAAAAGTAAGTAAAAAAAAAGATTTAGATGTCATATTTTATCCGTAATTTATTTTGTTTTTGACAATATATTATAACAGACATAAATTAAAAGAATCATCTCCTTTGCCCATCTTTTATTGCTTTATTGGTACATCACTGCTAAGAACGGTAACAGTAGCATCTTCATTTTTAGCCTTTCCTATATTAATTACAAAACCAGACATTTGAAGAAACCACTCTTAAACATCTTTTAGATATTATCGAGCCAAATTTGGGGAAATGTTTTTTAGAAACCCTATCAAATATTAATTAAAGGTTGGCTTATGCAAAATCTCTTTACTTCGTTTAAAGATAACTGTGGTTTTGGACTATTGGCATCAATTGACAATACTCCTTCACACCAAAACTTAGAGGATGCAGTAACTTCTCTTTCTCGTATGATGCACAGAGGTGCTATTGGTGCAGATGGTAAAACAGGAGATGGGGCGGGACTTCTACTTTCTTTACCAAAATCTTTTTTCAATAAAGAGGCAAAAAAAGATGGTGTAGATTTACCAAATAGATATGCTGTTGCAATGGTTTTTTCAAATAACGAAAGTGATTTTGATGTTATTCGTGAAGTTTGTGAAAATAATGATTTAGATATTCGTTATATCCGTACTGTTCCTATTGATACAAATGCTCTAGGAGTTCAAGCTTTAGAGTCTCTTCCTACAATTAAACAGGTTTTTGTCTCTCCAAAGTCTGCTGTAGCTAAACAACGTTTTGATGCACTTGTATATCTATCTCGAAAAGAGATTGAGGCTAAACTATCAGAAGATAAAACATTCTATATACCATCATTCTCTACCTCTGTTGTATCATATAAAGGACTTGTTATGCCTACGCATATTAAAGAGTTCTATAGAGATTTATCAGATGAAGATTTTGAGATTTCATTTTGTCTATTTCATCAACGTTTCTCAACAAATACACTTCCTCAATGGAAATTGGCTCAACCTTTTAGAATGATTGCACATAATGGAGAGATAAATTCAGTTACAGCAAATAGATTTAATGTAAAAGCTAAAATGGCATCTATGAAATCAGAAGTATTTACGGATGAAGAGATGAAGAGACTCGTTGATGTTATCCAAGATGATATGAGTGATTCTGCTTCATTAGATAATTTTATGGAGTTTTTAAGAGTTAATGGAGTTGATTTCTTTAAAGCTGCACGTTCATTAGTTCCTGCACCTTGGCACAATGCACCACATATGGATGCTGAATTAAGAGCATTCTATGAGTATTCATCTACTTGTTTTGAACCATGGGATGGTCCTGCTGCTGTCTCTATGACAGATGGACGTTTTATTGGTTGTGTTATTGATAGAAATGGTTTAAGACCATCTAAATATATTAGAACTAAAGACAATAGACTTCTAATCGCATCTGAATATGGAGTTTTAGATATTAATGAAGATGATATTATTGAGAGAGGAAGACTTCAATCTGGAGAGATGATTGGTATTGACCTTAAATATGGAAAAGTTCTAAAAACAGATGATATAGATAACTATATTAAGGGGATAAATCCATACTCAAAATGGCTTGGAGAGAATATGACATATCTTCAAGAACTTGTCCCTGATACTTTAGTACCCAAAGAGCCTATTAAAAAAGATGAGATGGAAGCAAAACAGCGTTACTTTAACTATACATTAGAGCTAATGAGAGAGGTTATTAAACCAATGGTAGCAGAGGGTAAAGAGACCACAGGTGCTATGGGTGATGATACTCCACTTGCTGTATTTTCAAATGAACAGAGAAACTTTACAGATTTTTTTAAGCAGAAATTTGCACAAGTAACAAACCCTCCTATTGACCCAATTCGAGAAAAGACAGTCATGAGTTTAAATGTAGGTTTTGGAGAAGTTCAAAATATACTATCTGATAGTGCTACAAATGCAAAAAGAATTAAAACAGTTCTACCTATTATGTCAAAAGAGAAATTTAGACTTATTCATGAGTTTGGAGATATTAATAATGAAGTCTATGACCCTGTATATAAACTTGGAAATTACTCGACAACATATACCAATGATTTAAAAGGTAGTCTAAACACTTTAGTTGAAAAGATTATTGAAGATGTAAAAGATAATGGTATACGAACAATAGTTTTAGATGATAGAGGTTTAAATAGAGACAATAAAGTTATCCCTATGTTAATGGTTATTGGTCGTCTAAATCAAGAGTTATTAAAAAATAATTTACGCCATCTAACAAGTGTTGTTCCTGCTACAGGAGAGGTTTTTGACCCTCACTCTGCAGCATGTATGATTGGTTATGGAGCTACTGCTATCTTCCCTTATCTTCTATACTATACAGTAGAAGAGCTAGAGTCTGAAAATAGTATTGATATGAAATATATTCTTAAGCGTTTTAGAAGAGCTATGGGGGCTGGTATATTAAAAATTATGTCTAAAATGGGTATTGCTACCATATCATCTTACAGAAACTCTAAACTCTTTGATATTATTGGATTGAGTAGAGAGATTGTTGATGATTGTTTTGATGGAACGACTGCACTATTAACAGGTCTTGATTATAGTGATATTGATGCTCGTCTTAATAGTAACCATCAACGTGCATATACTGATGCTTTTAATGGTAAGAAAAATGCCCTATACAAAGGTGGGTTCTATAAATATAAAAAAGGTGAAGAGTTCCATGACTTCTCTCGACCAACTATCTCTGCAATGCAAAAAGCATCAGTTTCAGGTCTAAAAGAGGATTATGAAAAGGTAAAAGAGCTTGTAAACCATAGAGATAAAAAATTTATTCGTGATTTCTATAAGTTAAATAGTAGTAGAGAATCAATATCTATTGATGAGGTTGAGCCTATCTCTGAAATATTTAAACGTTTCTCAACAGCTGCTATGTCTATGGGTTCTATCTCTCAAGAGGCTCATGAAACTTTGGCTGTAGCGATGAATAGAATTGGTGCAAAATCTAACTCTGGAGAGGGTGGAGAACATCCATCACGTTACGGTACAGAGAAAAATTCATCAATTAAACAGATTGCATCTGGTAGATTTGGTGTGACTCCAGAGTATCTACGTTCAGCAACAGAACTTCAGATTAAAGTGGCACAAGGTGCAAAACCAGGAGAGGGTGGACAGCTTCCTGGCTCTAAAGTTTCTCCACTAATTGCAGAACTTAGATTTACAAAACCAGGGGTAACATTAATTTCTCCTCCTCCACATCATGATATCTACTCTATTGAAGATTTAGCTCAACTTATCTTTGATATGAAACAGATAAATCCAAAAGCTAGAGTTGCTGTAAAACTTGTATCAACAGCAGGTGTAGGGACAATAGCAGCAGGTGTAGCAAAAGCTTATGCCGATAAGATTATTATATCTGGTGCAGATGGTGGTACAGGTGCAGCACCAATAGGTTCAATCCGTTTTGCAGGTAATCCTTGGGAGCTTGGATTAATTGAAGCACACAATGCACTTAAAGCTAACAATCTAAGAGGTCAAGTAACTCTTGAAACAGATGGTGGATTAAAAACAGGTTTGGATGTTGTAAAAGCAGCAATTCTTGGTGCAGAAGAGTATGCCTTTGGTACGGGTGCATTGGTACTTGTTGGTTGTATTATGCTTCGTATATGTCACCTAAACACTTGTGGTGTAGGTGTTGCAACACAAGATGAACATTTACGAAAAAGATTTAATGGAAATGTAGATAAAGTTGTTAACTATTTCACTTTAATAGCAGAAGAGGTAAGAGAGATTCTCTCTAAATTAGGTTACAAATCTTTAGAAGATATTATTGGTAGAAATGATTTGTTAGAGGTTATTGATGATGAATTTGCTAAAAAATTTAACTTTGAAGAGCTTCTATATAAATTAGAGGGAGAGAATACATGTCAAGTTTCATCTAATGAACCGTATGACCAAAATGAGTATGAGCAAGAGCTTATCAAAGAGTTAATGCCAACAATTAAAGACCCATCAACACCAATTGTTTTAAATAGAGAAATCTCAAATCTAAATAGAAGTTTTGCAACAAGAATCTCTGGAGAGATTGCAGAGCTTTATGGGAATGCAGGACTTCCTGATGGAACAATCACTCTAAATATGAGAGGTACAGTAGGTCAATCTTTAGGTGCATTTATGTCTAAAGGAATAAATATCAATATTGATGGTGCAGGAAATGACTACATTGGTAAAGGTATGAATGGTGGAAACATTGTAATCTCTGCCGATAAAGCAGGTAAAGATTTTGCTTTAGGTGGAAATACATGTCTATATGGAGCTACTGGTGGAAGACTCTATGTTCATGGTCAAGTAGGAGAGCGTTTTGCTGTTCGTAACTCTGGTGCAATAGCTGTTGTAGAGGGAACAGGAGACCACCCTTGTGAGTATATGACAGATGGAATAGTTGTTATTCTTGGTAAAACAGGTATTAACTTTGGTGCAGGTATGACAGGAGGAAAAGCTTTTGTTTATGATGTTGATGGTGGATTCTATGATAAGATTAACCCTGAATTAGTTGAACCATTAAGAATTGATACTGATGAGTGGGATACAGAGATGTTTGAATTAAAAGCTTTAATTAAAGACTATTATGCAAAAACAGGGAGTAAACAGGCAAAATCGATTTTAGACTCTTGGCGTTTAGCTATTTCTAAATTTTGGATGGTTGCACCTAGAGGTGTTAAGCCAACGATGCTAACAGATAAAAAAGGAGAATAGCCTTTATCTTTTTTTAATTTTAGCTTTAAAAGATACGATTAATCATAATAAACTTAGTCACTCTTGATTCCGATTATGGTATTATTCCCATAATAAAATAATCGGAGAGTATAAAATGAACTTTGCCAATCTTTTCTCTAGTATGTTAAGCAGTGAGACTACAAAGGATGAACGAAGCAGTTGGATTAAGTGTCCTAAATGTCTGGCACTTATGTATTATAAAGAGGTGGAATCTAAACATAATGTTTGTCCTAAATGTAACCACCATTTTAGGATTAATGCTAAAAAACGTGAAGAGGTTCTTTGTGATGAAGGCTCTTTTGTAGAGTATGACTCCTCTTTAGCTCCTATTGACCCACTTAAATTTATTGATAAAAAATCATATAGAAAACGTATTGATGAGGCGAAAGCTAAGACAGGTAAAACATCTTCTGTTGTCTCTGGCTCTTGTACAATTAATGGTATAGAAGCAGAATTAGTCATCTTTGATTTCTCCTTTATGGGTGGGAGTTTAGGCTCTGTTGAAGGAGAGAAGATTGTTCGTTCTATCAATCGTGCTATTGAGAAAAAATGTGGATTTATCATTATATCGGCTTCTGGTGGTGCAAGAATGCAAGAGAGTACATTCTCTCTACTTCAGATGAGTAAAACATCAGCTGCATTAAACCGTTTACACCTTAATGGTCTACCTTTTATCTCTATCTTAACAGACCCAACAATGGGTGGGGTATCTGCCTCATTTGCAATGTTGGGTGATATTATCATTGCAGAACCAGGTGCGTTGATTGGTTTTGCTGGTCAAAGAGTAATTAAACAGACAGTGGGGGTTGACTTACCTGAAGGTTTCCAGCGTTCAGAATTTCTACTAGAGCATGGTCTTATTGATATGATTGTAGATAGAAATGATATGAAAGATACAGTTCATGGTCTATTAAAATTATTTTTAGAAGATAATCCAAAGATTCAAAAAGCTTAAATATGATTTATGCTCTTTTAGATAAAGAGGCTCTTCTTAAACGAAGAGTCTCTTTAGCAAAACTCTCCCAAAAAATTGAAGATTTAAATATTCCTATTGCTCAATATCGAAATAAAGTCGGTTCTATTGATGAAAAACTTAAAGACCTATTAGAAATTAGACGTTTTTACAGTGGCAAACTTATTATTAATGATACAATCGAGCTTATATCTTATGTTGATGGTCTGCATGTTGGACAAGAGGATATTCGAGAATATTCAGATGATTTAACTAAAGCTGTTACTATTATTCGTAAAGAGATAGGCTCTAAACTTTTAGGACTCTCTACTCACAATAGAGAAGAGATTTTAGAAGCAAATGAATTAAATCTAGACTATATTGGATTAGGTGCATACAGAGGTACAAAAACAAAGTCTGAAGCTAAAGTATTGGGTTATAAAGCTCTGGAATTAGCAAAAGAGTCAAAACACCCTGTTGGTTTAATTGGTGGTGTGAAACTTAGTGACTCTTTCTCTTCTCAAATATCATATAGAGTCATAGGAAGTGACCTGTATGAAGATTAATATATATATAATTGATAAAAAATCAAAAGATAAACTATATCTGCCACTAATAGAACACTACAAAAAAATATCTAAACCTTTTGCTAAAGTGGAGGTTTTTGAGATATTTACTAAAGATATTACTAAAGCACATGATATCTCCACAGAGGCTTCACAAAAAGCTTATACCCTTGCATTAGAAAGATATCTATCGGGAGGGTACAATATAGCATTACATCCTGATAGTAAAGAGCTAGATAGCTTTGAGTTTTCAAATTTGTTTAAGGATAGAGGAGTTGTAAACTTCTTTATTGGTGGAGCTTATGGGCTTGAGAGCAGTTTTTTAAGACAATGTAACAAAGAGGTCTCTTTTGGTAAAATTACAATGTCACATAAACTGACAAAATTAGTGCTTATGGAACAGATATTTAGAGGATTAACAATTTTAAATAACCATCCATATCATAAATAATTAGGAAAGTATAAAATGTTAACTACAGAAGAGATAAATAGATTTAAACAATTATAAGAAGATAGAAAAGAACAGATAGAGAATAATTTAGGTAAAGTATCTATTGATATAAATGGATTAAGAAGAAATGAGTTAAAAGATGAAGGAGACCATGCTGCGATGTCACTAGAGGTTGCAGTGGAGAATGCTATTTCAAAACAACAGTCTGAGGAATTAGCAGAAATTGAACTAGCTTTAGATAAAATAGAAAATAATCTTTATGGTATCTGTGAGATGTGTGAAGATGAGATTAATATAGAGCGTTTAAAGGTTAAAACCTTTGCACGTTATTGTATTACATGTAGAGAGGTTGTTGAAAAAAAACATAATTAAAGGAGTGTTTATGCGTTTAGGTTTATATATTATAGCTTCTATAATATTAATGGCTATTGTAGGTGTTTTTGTCTACACCATTAATCCTGGAAACTATACTTATAATGAGTTGGGATTTCCTGTAGAGCTTCCCATAGCTCTGTGGGTTCTATTGCCAATGGCTATTTTAATGTTGGCTTCATTACTTCATATGATGTTTTATGGAACAAAAAACTTTTTTAAGTTTAAGAAGTGGGAGAGAGATACAGATACATTAGATGATGCTTTATATTGGGCATTACTCAATGAGCCTAAAGCACATAAATTTAATCTACCTCAACTTAAAGAGACAGCTTCACTATTATCTGTTTCCAATATAAAGTTAAATGGTAAGGTAGAGAGCAGTTCTGAAAAGTTAAAAGAGGCATTGTCTATTATAGAAGATATAAATAGAGGGGAGTATGTTGATTTAAGAGCTAAAAAACTTTCAAAATTACTATCCTCTACAAATCCTCTATTTAAACAGAATATTTTAAACCGTTTAGATAAAGATGAATCTTTTGCAGAAGAGATTATCCAAGATAGACTATCTTATGATGATAATATCTTTAAAATAGCACTAAATAGATTTGCATCTGTTACAACTTTTGCACAAGCTCAAAAATATATAAATATTTTTGATAAAAGTAGTTTTTTAATACTATTGGAGCGTGTAAATAGTGAAGACAATTTAGGATTAACTAAAGAGATTTTTGATAAATTTATTATTGAGTTAGAGGAATCTTTAGATTGCTCTGATTTCTTAAGATTTTCAACCATTATGATGAGAGAGTTATCTCCTGTTGACAATCTGGCTCTATGGAAAGATTATCAATCAAAATATTCAAAAGCAGAGATAGCATATCTTTACTTGCTATTTGAATATGAGATGATAGATAAGGCAGGAGAGTATCTACAAGAGCATGGAGATGATGATTTTAAACGATTTAGAGCTTTATATGATTTGAAAAAAGAGCATAAAAAATATAAAATTACAGATTTAATGGATATTCGTCATATTTGTGATGCTTAAGAATGGCTAAAATAGATTTCTCTAAACCACTTTTTGCCCTTGCCCCTTTGGCAGGGTTTACTGACTTACCTTTTCGTTCCGTTGTCAAAAAATTTGGAGTAGACTTAACTGTCTCTGAAATGATTAGTTCAAATGCTCTAGCCTTTAAGAGTAAAAAAACTTTTAAAATGTTAGAGAAGAGTCCTCTTGAAAATCCTTATAGCATACAAATTGCAGGTTCTGATATAAATATTATTCATCAAGCTGTTGAACTTTTAAATGAACGAGATGGAATAGATATTATTGACTTAAATTGTGGTTGTCCTGCTCCAAAAGTTGTCAATAACCTACAAGGCTCTTCTCTATTGACCAACCTACCCCAAATGGCAAAGACAATTAAAACCATAAAAAGATACTCAAATAAAGAGTACACATCTGTTAAAATGCGTCTAGGGTTTAATGAAAAAAATCATGTTGAAATAGCAAAGCTTTGTGAAGATAGTGGTGCTGATTATATTGCTGTTCATGGGAGAACTAAAGCAGGAAAATATAAAGCAGAGGTTGATTATGATGCTATTAAAGAGATTGTAGATGCTGTCAATATTCCTGTTTTAGCAAATGGAGATATTACAACACCTCAAAAAGCCAAATGGGTTTTAGAACATACAGGTTCTGCTGGTGTTATGGTTGGTCGTGGAGCTGTTGGTAAACCTTGGATTTTTAAACTGATGAAAAACTATATCAATGGTACAGGAAGTTCAGAACTCACTTCCTCTCTAGTTCAAGAGGTTATATTGGAGCATTTTGACCAGATGGTAGAACACTATGGCTCTCATGGAGCTATTATATTTAGAAAACATCTACATACATACTCAAAGGCAGGTTATCAAGGTGCATCAAAATTTAGAAATTTAGTCAATAGAATAGAAGATGTCTCAGAGATGAGAGATGTAACAAAAGAGTTTTTTTCTCAAGATATCTGTAACACTATTTCATAAATAATTTTCTAATTTTTCCTATTTATATTTGCTTCGCAAATGTTCCTTATATCCCCGCCCTTAACGGCGAGGGTTTACGGAACGGGGGCTAAAAGCTAAAGATTTAAATCATACTGAACTATCCCTATTTTATAAAGTTGAGTTTGAAAAAGAGAGTG
>CAMZNQ010000268.1 GCA_947313765.1 uncultured Sulfurovum sp. | reverse complement strand
TTTCACCTTTAACCTTTTTTACAGGTTTAGGGGTATTGTCACAACCGACCATTAATAGCGTTGTTATTAGAATAACTGTCGATAATTTACTCTTATTCATATGTATCTCCTTCTTTAAAATTTAATTTTAGTAAAAATTATATCATAAATAAATGTCTAAGAAATGTCATTTTACAAAAAACTGATATTTACCTAGTTGTGGCTTAAAATCTCTTTTTGATATAGCTTTTAATCTTATGGCTCTAGTTACACTGTTGGACTCTTTAGATTTTTTAGAAAAACTTATTAATCCTTTAGGTTGAATTTGACTCTTATCCATAATTGGCTCGTTTGATAGGAGTGTATATATGGTTGTCTTCTCTTGTTGGCAATTCTTGCAACTTTTATAGGCTTCTAATTGAAATTTTCCATCTGCTAAATCTTTAGGAAAATTATATTTTCCACTTATCTTTTTAACTGTTACATAAGGATTTGGATAGAGAATTGTAACATCCTCTTTATCAAGATAAAATATGGTTAAAAAACCCTCTGTTCCTTTTGTATTAATGGTAAACTCAACAGATTCTCCACTATTATAGCTACTCTTTCCATTAAAATCTATATCCATTCTATTAAATTTACTACTATCCATCATATTGTCTAACGTTGACTCTAGTCTACTTTTATCATTACTACTTAATATAGGTTTTTCATCTACCTTTTTACTAGAACTAATAAACTCTCCTAATGTTTTACTTTTAATATTTACATTAGAGAAATTGATACTTGGATGGTGTGGAGTATCTCCTGTCTCTTTTGCGTAAGCTAATACATCTTTAGTTAAGATACCTTTTAAATCTTTTAGAGGTGTATTTAAATCATTTTTAAATGTTTTATATATGGCATTTGTAAATAGACTTCCATTTGGAGTAGCTAGAGACTCTTCATTATCTTGTGATGCAGAGAAGACAATATAGTCACTACCTTTTAAAATATCTTTAGATTTTATCCCACTCTCTCCTATGGATAATCCTCTCATCTTTGTAGGAATAGGGTATGTTTTTTTAACATCATCTGGACTAATAGATTTTGCTTTTGCTTTTGTATTGATTCCTCTAAATGCTGTTCCACTATGACATGAGTCTAAAAATATAAGTTTTTTAGCTTTAATTGCATTAAACTTATCATATAAGACATCATCAATAAGATGCTCATTCTCTACACCATCACTTAAAACCAAACTCTCATCTCTACTGTCTGCTTCATCTCCATTAGTATCTTTTTTAAAAGAGCCATGACCACTATAATAAAAAGCAAATATATCATTACTATTTAACTCTTTAGCATATTTATCAAGATAATCAACAACTTTTAAAGATTGAGCATCATATATGCTCTCTACTTTAAAGCCCCAACTCTCAAATAGTTTTTTCATTTTAGTTGTATCTAGCTCAATACCATCTAAATCATTTTTTGTTCCAGGTGCATAATCACTAATTCCCATAATCAGAGCAACTTTATTTCCACTACTTTTCTGACTAGATAGACTACTCTCCTCTCCCACAGATAATCCTTTTGACTTCATATCTATAGAGGGAGTGTTACAACCATATATAGTTGAAAGAAATATTAATAATATACCTTTTGTTAATTTTTTCATAAATATTCTCCAATTTATATCAATTATAGCTATTATAGACTCTTTTTTATAATATATATATTAAATTATTTGTTAATTTTTAACTATAATAAAATACTAAATGTTTTTAAATATTTAAGTTTACATAAAAGAATATAACGTTATGATTTTAATATAAACTTAACAAGGAGAACTTTACAATGAATTTTTTAAAAAAAACATTAACATCCTTACTTATATTAACATCACTCTCTACAGCAGGGACATTTGAACAGAATGGTGTAAAAGAGGGAAATAATAGAGTTTCAGCTTCTATAAGATTAACTATTCCTAAAGAGGGTGATAATGGATTTCAGCTTTTAGGACAATTTGGACACTTTTTAAGTGATGATATTGAAATAATGGCAGATATATTTAGTACTAAACTTACTACAAAAACTGGTGATAGAGTGACCTCTTATCTTTTAGGAATTGGTGGAAATTACTATTTTTTAAAAACTCCAACCTTAACACCATATGTTGGAGGACAATACTACCGTAGTGGAATTACAGAAAATGGTAATTATAATGCAAATGGTACGAGAATTTATG
>CAMZNQ010000267.1 GCA_947313765.1 uncultured Sulfurovum sp. | reverse complement strand
GGGTAATCTTTAGCAGCTTCTGGCATAGTTAAAGGTAGACCTGCACCTGTAATAATCATATCAGCACCTGCTTCACAAGCATCAACAACGGTTTGATTATAACCACTCTGTGCATATAATATATTACATGCCAATGGTTTTTCTCCACAGATTTTTCTTGCATTTTTAAAAATATTAATTAATGCATCTCTTGAGTAAAAATTTAACTCTGTATGAGGTCTATTTTTAACAGTTTTATTAGAGAACTCTCTATTGTTATATATACCTGTACCAACAGCCGAAATTACACCTAGCCCTCCATTAAGACTAACTGTTCCTGCTAACTGATCCCATGATATACCAACACCCATTCCACCTTGAATAATCGGCTTCTCTATGGTATATTTCCCAATTTTAAAAGATTTAAATGACACTACTTTACCTTTACTTTTGCAAATTTTCTTTTTCCTACTTGAAGAATATACTCGCCAGAGCTTAAATTCATCTTTTCATCAGAAATCTTCTCTTGGTCTATACGCACAGCACCCTGTTTAATATCTCTTCGTGCTTGAGAGCTTGATGGTTCAAGTCCTGCATCTTGTAGTGCTTTACAAATCCAAATATCAGACTCCATCTCAAACTCAGGTATATCTGTAGGTAGCTTATTTGATTTAAAAACATTATCAAATTCACTCTTAGCCATAGTAGCAGACTCTTCATTATAAAATCTAGTAGTTAACTCTAAAGCTAAATCTTCTTTTGCTTTTTTAGGATGAATAGTTCTATCTGATACATCTTTTTTAAGCTTTTCTATCTCTTCAATACTCTTATCACTCAACAACTCATAATATCGCCACATAAGTTCATCTGAAATGGAGAGAACTTTTCCGTAAATATCTTTTGGCTTTTCAGTAATACCAATGTAGTTATTTAACGATTTACTCATCTTCTGAACACCATCAAGCACCTCTAAAATAGGCATCATAAGAACTGCTTGTTCTTTTCCTACATTATAGGTTCTTTGAAGATGTCTTCCCATAAGAAGATTGAACTTTTGGTCTGTTCCACCTATCTCAATGTCTGATTTAAGCTCAACAGAGTCATAACCTTGAAGTAGAGGATAGATAAATTCTGAAATAGATATGCTCTGTCCTGACTTATAGCGTTTTTCAAAATCATCACGCTCCAACATACGAGCAACATTAAAAGTAGTTGTCAATGTTACCATACCAGTTGCACCCAAAGCCTCTAGCCATGTTGAGTTAAATACAATATCTGTCTTCTCTCTATCTAAGATAATAAAAGCTTGGTCTTGATAGGTTTGAGCATTTTTCATGATGGTATCACGGTCAAGAACTTTTCTTGTCTCACTCTTTCCTGTTGGGTCTCCAATGGTTGCTGTAAAGTCTCCTACTAAAAGTTGAACTCTAGCACCATGATTTTGAAAAACTTTTAACTTCTGCATTAAAACAGTGTGTCCCACATGAAGGTCTGCCCCTGTTGGGTCAAAACCTGCCTTTACCGTGTAGCTCTCCCCTGTCTCATAAAATCTTGTTACAAGCTTCTCAATACGCTCCATATCAATAATCTCAGCACTACCTCTTTGAATCTCGTTTAATGCTATCTCTATTTTCTCTTTTGACATTATTCCCTCTATCTATTTTTTTATTTATAGGCATCATTTAGAGAAATCATCTCAATAAGTTTTAACTTTTTATTGAGTCTCTCTTGGAGTTTTTTAGAGTTCTGCTCTTTAGTTTCAACTTCAAGTTTACAAAACTCTGCACTCTCACTACTCTTAATACCCAACTCTATGCTTATGACATTTAGATTTAATTTTGCTAACTTATATAGAAGTTCTGCTAAAACTCCCTGACGGTTTTGAAGTGAGACAATCAATCTGTATCTTGCCGTCTTATCATCTATCCATTTTACAAAAACCATATCTCTATTTGATAACATCAATTTATATGCCTCTTCACAAAACTTATGATGAATTATAACAGAACCATTTTCATAAAATGCTACTATATCATCTCCCATTTTAGGGTGGCAACAGTAATCAAACTCAACACACTCTATCTTCTCATTAGATAAGAACATAAAATTATCATTTATGCTCTCAATAGGAGATTTAAAATTCTCTAATCTATCTTCAATTCTCTCTAAAACATCTCTATAAACCTCTATGTTTGATGTCAATTTATAGGCATTTTCTTTTAACTCACACATATCAAGCATCTCTACAACTCTATCTCTATCTAATTTTGTAAGAGATGTCAAAATATTAATTGCTGATATATGGTTACACTCTTTTAGTTTAGCATTACAAGCTACTCTAATCCCATCTTTTGCCCTTGAAGTCTTTACTGAATCTACCCAAGAGCATCTAACATTTACATTCTCATCTGTTAATATATTAACTATATCCCCATTTTTTAATGTTGTCAAAAGAGATGAATTTACTTTATTTACTAAAGCAGATAGTGCTTTATCTCCAATTTCAGTATGTACTGTGTATGCAAAATCTAATGCTACAGAACCACGTGGAAGAGTATAGTGATCTCCATTTGGAGATAGAACAGATATATCATCTGTAAATAGGTCTCCTTTTGCTAAAGAGTAAAACTCCTCAATTGAATCATTTTGATATTGTAATCCCTCTAACCACTCCAAACTAATATCTGTAGATTTTGAACGTTCTCCATCTTTATATTTCCAATGGGCAGCAATTCCATACTCTGCTGTTTTATGCATATCAAAAGTTCTAATTTGAGCTTCTACAATACCATTATCATCAAATAGAGTTGTATGTATTGTACTATATCCATTCTCTTTTGGAAGAGTTATATAATCTTTAAAACGTGATATAATTGGTTTATAATTTAAGTGTAATATACCTAAAGCTCTATAGCAATCAATATCATCTTTTACAAGAACACGAATTGCAATTAAATCTAAGATTTCATCAATACTAACCCCTTTTCTCTGCATCTTTTGATACATAGAGTAGTAGTGTTTCACACGACCAAATATCTCATAAGAGTCCTCTTTAAATCCATTTTTTTTCATTAAATCATTAATATTGGAGATAAAACCATTAAGTTTAAGATGGAGGTTTTGAGAGTTTTCTTTGATATAGGAATCAATTAATCCATAAGCATTAGGATAGATGTAGTAAAAGCTTAAATCTTCTAAAAGCTTTTTCATCTGTGCAATACCAAGACGGTGTGCAATAGGAGCGTATACAACCATAGTCTCTTCAGAAATACGCAACTGTCTATTTGTAGACAATGCATCTAATGTAGTCATATTGTGAAGTCTATCACAAAGTTTAACAACTAAGACACGAACATCTTCAACGGAAGTGAGCAACATCTTTCTAAATGTTAAAGCAGAGGTTATCAATTTTTTATTGGAAGATGAAGAGATTAGCTCCTCATCACGAATAGTATCAATCTTAGTTAATCCCTCAACTAGAAAAGCTACATCTTCTCCAAAAATATCACTAATCTCCTCTATAGTATACTCTGTATCCTCTACTACATCGTGTAGAAGTGCTGAAATAATCATAGTCTCATCATTAGATATTAATGCTGTAATTGTTGCAACTAAAATGGGATGAATAATATAGGGTTCACCACTTTTACGTGACTGTTTACTATGTGCCTGTTTTGCTAAGTTTAAAGCTGTAGTAAAGAGAGAAGAGTAGCTAGGGTGGTATTCAACAAGAAGCTCTTCAGCTCCTTCTATGGTCTTGATATCCTTTGCTTTTTTTAGTAAAGCCTCCAAAATATTTATACCTCATTATTGATAATAATTTTGCCTTCTGCAATCTCTACTAAAGCGATATTTGTAAACTTTTCTACCTTAGGGTCCATATTTACCAACGGTGTTGCTCCATTAGCAATAGCTGAAGCTCTTTTTCCAACTGCTGCAGCCAATAGGTATCTATCAAAATCTACTTTCTCTAATGCAATTGCTGTTAATTTCTCAATTTTCATATATTTTTATCCTTTAATCTAGTTTTTAATCTGTAACAATAGAACATAAATCTCTATTACCTTCAACAATAGCCAAAAGATTACCTTTTTCAAACATATTACATACAATAATAGGTAAGTTATTATCTTTTGCTAAAGCAATTGAGGTATCATCCATAACCTTAATATCATCAGATAGTGCTTCATCATAGGTCAATGTAGACAATTTAACGGCATCATCAAATTTATTTGGGTCTTTATCGTAAACACCATCTACCTTTGTAGCTTTAATAATATACTCTGCTTCTATTTCAGAAGCTCTTAATGTTCCTGCTGTATCTGTTGTGAAATATGGGTTTCCTGTACCACCTGCAAAAACAACAACACGACCTTTTTCTAGATGTCTTTTTGCACGACGAACAATAAACGACTCTCCAATCTCTTGCATATCAATAGCAGAGAGTAACCGTGCATCCAATCCAGCATGTTCAAATGCCTCTTGTAGTGCAATTCCATTAATACAAGTTGCTAACATTCCCATGTAGTCACCTGAAGTTCTCTTGATAACTCCATCAGCAGCAGCAGAGACACCACGAATAATATTACCCCCACCAATAACAACAGCTACTTCAACGCTATTATCAATTAGAAGTTTAATCTCTTGGGAAATAAAATGTAAGATTTGAGTGTCAATACCATAGCCATTTTCTCCTGCTAATGCCTCACCTGAAAACTTAACAAGTACTCTTTTTTTTACCATAATTATCTGACCTCTGTTTTAAAAAAGAATTGTATCTAAATGCTCTTAAAATTGGTTTATTATAGTTTGGATATAATACAAAAAAAACAGAAAGAGTTAAAATGAAAATATTAACAAAAGAGAGCAGAGAGATTATTGAAAGTAGCATTAGAGATATTCCTGATTTTCCTAAAAAGGGGATTATATTTAAAGATATAACAACTATTCTAAATAATCCAACTGCATTAAAAACACTAATGAACCACTTAGAAGAGAGATATAGAGAGTATAACTTAGACTATGTTGCAGGTATTGATGCTAGAGGATTTATTTTTGGTTCAATCTTAGCAGATAGATTAAATATTGGATTTGTACCTGTTCGTAAAAAGGGAAAACTACCATACACTACTGTTTGTGAAAAATATGAGATGGAGTATGGATTTGATGAAGTTGAAGTTCATATTGATGCTTTTCCAAAAGAGAATGCAAGAGTACTACTCATAGATGACCTCATAGCAACAGGAGGAACAGCAAAAGCTGGTGTATCACTCATTAAAAAAGTTGGTGCAAACTGTGTTGAAGCTTGTTTTATCTTGGAGTTAGATTTCTTAAATGGAAAAGATGGTATAGATACAGAGGTATACTCTGTAATACATATAGATTAATTGCTTCTTTAAAGGAGTACCATCTAAAATTGTAAATGAAAAAAATTTAAGGAGGTGGCTCCGGATACTGGATTCGAACCAGTGACCAAATGATTAACAGTCATCTACTCTACCGCTGAGCTAATCCGGAATAGTTAAAAAGATTTTTAAATCTATAAAGATTCAATTATATAAATGGCTCCGGATGCAGGATTCGAACCTGCGACCAAGTGATTAACAGTCACCTACTCTACCGCTGAGCTAATCCGGAACATATACTCCACATGTTTTGTGGAGTGCGATTATAGACAAAAATAGATTTTATGTCAAGTTTTTTATCTAATTTTTTAAGAATTTATGACAAAAAAGTCATATCCACTGCTATTTATCACTTTTATACTACTATTTTTGATTAAATCTCTAAGTTTGTCTTTACTAACTTCATCAAAAAGAGTATCTACATCATCTTCTGTTAGAGGTCGTTTTTTAATAGTATCCAAAATATCATCATCACTATATGAAGATGGTTTTTGAGTAACCTTTTTTCGTGACGCAACATAGATAGGCAAAGAGCTATCAAATTTTAAAGATATATCTCTTAAATCCTCATAACTTAAAGCTTCTACTCTATAGGCAGGTGGTCTATCAATAGTACCAATGTCAATACGTGTAGGATTTAACTCCAATAGATACTCATCTAATCTATCTATCTCCTCTTTTGTATCATTAACACCTTTTACAAAAAGTATCTCTACTATTAATGGCTTAGAAAATTTTGATTTAAAATCCAACATACCACTTTTTATAGATTCAACATCTATGCTATTATCTGCTCTATCTAACCGTTTTAGACATCTTGATGTAGCACAATCTAAAGAGAGTTTTACCGTATCAAATAACATCAATGCTTTTTGTGTCTCCTCTCTATCTATAGTTGAACCGTTAGATAAGATAAGCGTTTTAATTGAACCCTTTATCTTATCTATCTCAACCATTAACTCAAATAGATAAGGATATAGTGTTGGCTCTCCATTTGCTGTAATAGTTAAAACATCAATCTCTTGATGCTCATCTAATGAATCCTTTAATACATCAATAATCTCTTTTACAGAGATGACATCTTCATAAGAGTCCACTGTTTTAGCAGGTTCAAGCTCACAATATAGGCAATCAAAATTACACTGCTTTTTAGAGGGGCTTAAATCAATTCCCAATGATTTTCCAAAACGTCTGGAGTTTATAGGCCCAAATAGTATATTCATCTTTAAATCTATAACTTTTTCAAAAAAGCAGAGATAATAAAAATGGTAGAGCCATTAACTTTACCTTGAATATGTGTTGGGTCTCCCTCTACCATTTTAATGTTTTTAACAGTTGTCCCCTGCTTTGCTGTAAATCCAGCACCTTTAACTACTAAATCTTTAATAATAGTTACAGAGTCTCCAGCCTTCAATATATTTCCATTTGCATCACGCACAGGTTCTGCATTCTCCTCTTTTAGACCATCTTCTGCCCATACTTTAACATCATCTTCCATATACATCATATCTAGTTGCTCTTGATTTCCAAGTCTACTATATACTCTATATGCCATAACTTGAACAGCAGGAACTTCAGACCACATAGAGTCATTTAAACAGAACCAATGAGAGCTATTATCTGATGGATTATCTACTGAAGCTAAACATGTTTCACACATTACAATACTATCTTCTCTTGGCTCTACTATATATTCACTTAGTCCATCTTCCAAACCACAAAGTTCACATTTATTATCTGCTCTACTTAAGAGTGCTTTATCTATACTCATAAAAAACCTTTTTTAAAAATTATGAAAGTATACACATAAATAGCAAAAAATAATATTTAAAAGCTTAACCAAAAATAAAACTATAAACAATCTATGTTATAATTTCCCTTATTACTAAATAAATATATGAAAGTCAAATATTACTATAATGAAAAATAAACTAACACATTTAGCCATCATAATGGATGGTAACGGACGATGGGCAAAAGAGAGAGGACACATAAGAACTAAAGGGCATGAGAAAGGGGCAGATGTTACTAGAAACATTACCCAATATTGTGCCGAACATCCAACCATAGAGACTGTAACTTTTTACGCCTTTAGCACAGAAAATTGGAAACGACCTAAATATGAGGTTAACTTTTTAATGAAACTTCTAAACGCATGGCTTCTAAACGAACTTGATACATATCATAAATTTGGAGCAAAATTTGAAACAGTTGGAGATATAGAGGGTTTTTCGCCCAAACTTCAAGAGACAATAGCATACATCAAAAGAGAGACAGCACACCACACCAATGTGACTCAAATTTTAGCACTAAACTATGGTGCAAGAGATGAGATAGCAAAGGCAGCCTCACGTCTAGCCAATAGAGATGAGGAGATTACAGAAGATAGTTTAGGAGCTGAACTAAATACCCCATACAGAGATATAGACCTTATGGTTCGCACAAGTGGAGAGCAGAGACTATCTAACTTTTTACTTTGGCAATTGAGTTACTCTGAATTCTATTTTACAGATACCCTTTGGCCTGATTTTACTCCTGAAGAGTTAGAAGATATTATTGACCAATATCTACATAGAGAGAGAAGATTTGGGGCTGTCTCATGAGTCAAATAATAATTACTACATTTATATTTATATTTGGAATATTGATTGGCTCATTTTTAAATGTTGTTATATATCGTATTCCTAAAGGAGAGAGTATTGTATTTCCATCATCAAAGTGTCAATCTTGTAAAACACCTCTAAAGTGGTATCATAACATACCTATCTTCTCATGGATATTTTTAAGAGGGAAATGTGGTTTTTGTTCTGAAAAAATCTCAATACAATACCCAATCATAGAGTTAACAACAGGAGTTATTGCTGTTTTACTGTTTCAAAAACTAGGTCTAGTTTGGAACTTACCTATTGTATTTGCTGTATTTACTCTACTGTTAGCCCTGCTAATGATAGATTTTAGATATATGGAAATTCCAGATAGTTTAAATCTACTAGCTTTAGCACTAGCAGTTATCACTCCTACAATTTTGGACTCCATACAAAATGCTCTTTTAGCAGTAGGTGGATTTACACTATTACGCTACTATTTAAGCTATTTTTTAAATAAAGAGGCAATGGGAGAGGGAGATATTATTATAGCAGGAACAATGGGAGGACTATTGGGATTTCCTCTATTTTTCTATGCACTATTCCTCTCTGCTATACTTGCAATTGTACCATCACTTATGGCACAAAATGAAGATAAAGCTGTACCATTTGTACCATTTCTAGCCATAGCAACATTTATTGTATATATATTTGATGCACAAGTAAATCAGATTGTAGAGTTAATTATATATGGCTAAGAGTAAAAAAATCACCATTGGTGGCTATCTATCAGTAAACTTTACAAGCTCTTTTCTAACAATATTCTTACCCCTATTTTTTATAGGTTCTTTAGTGTTTATCATAAAAATATCTGCACTAACCTCATCAATACATATAAATTTCATGGAGATGATTCAACTCTTCTCATACAATATCCCATCTATTCTATTTTACATCATACCAGTATCTTTTTTAGTAGCTACAGTTATGACACTTTTACGCCTATCAACAGAGAATGAGCTTATGGCTCTATTTGCTCTAGGTACTCCAGCAAAATCTATTATGTATCGTCTACTCTTTATTGCATCTCTATTCTCTATTTTACTACTTATTATCTCTTTAGGTCTAATGCCAAAAACAAAACAGCAGTTTAAACTATTTAAACAGCAAAAGGCATCTCAAGCACAAGTAAACATCAACCCCTCTAAACTAGGTCAAAAGTTTGGAAATCTTTTTGTATATGTAAAAGAGAAAGATGGTAAAACACTAAAAGATGTTGTCATCTACAACAAAGATAAAGACCATAGCGACCAACTCTTTATGGCAAAAAGTGCAACAATCAATAATCATAACGCGTTAGTAACCTTAACGCTAAATAGTGGCTCTGGATATACATTTGGAAAAGATAATCTAAAAGAGATTAACTATGAACAGATGCAACTATTTCAAACCCTATCTAGCAAAGAGTTTACTTACACAAACATAATCCAATACTGGACAGAGCTATCAAAAACATGGAGAACAGGGAGAATACTACTTTTTATCTACCTATCTTTAATTCCCATAATAACACTATATATTGTAGCCTCTTTCTCAATTATTAACCCTCGTTACCAAAAAAATTATGCCTATCAAGTCTTAGGAGTCACAACAATTGGAATATATGCCGTTGCTACTCTACTAGAGAAGAGTGGAACTCCCATAACACTACTAATATCTATTATCTTTACCTTTATCATTGGAGTTGTTCTATTTAGAAAAAATGTTCAAAGGCTCTTTTAATGGAGAGAAGAGTTAAAGCAGTTATCGCCTATGATGGTGGATATTTTAAGGGTTTTCAAAAACAGAAAAGTACAACCAATACCATTACAGGAGAGATTGAAAAGGCTCTAAACTCTTTAGGAATCAAAGATAGCATTAGAGGAAGTGGAAGAACAGATGCAGGAGTTCATGCCACAGGACAAGTAATAGATTTTAACATTCCACCATTTTGGAGTGACCTATCAAAACTAAAAAGAGTTCTAAATCAAAAACTAAAATATATCCATTTTAAACATATCTCTTTTGTATCAGATGATTTTCATTCACGGTTTTCAGCAAAAAAGAGGCTATATCGCTACATCTTTAAAACCAAGAAGCCCTCTATTTTTGAGCAAAACCATATATCTTACTACCCTCCATTTAAAAAAGAACTCCTCATTAAAGCTCTAAAGTGCTTTGAAGGGGAACATGATTTTTCTAATTTCATCAAAACAGGTAGTGTTACAGATACAAATATTCGTACCATATATAGGGCATACTATAGAGAGTATAAAAAGTGTCACATTATCTACTTTGAAGCCAATGGCTTTTTACGTTCACAAGTAAGAATGATGATAGAGGGGGCAATGAGAGTAGCTTTAGATGATTGGAGTTTAGAAGAGCTAAAGAGACAACTTAAAAATGAGAAGAAAAGTATGAGTAAACCTGCTCCTCCTATGGGATTATATCTAGCTAGAGTTATATATTAATGGGGTGGACTATCAATATCGTTATGCTATAATTCAATCATGAAAAATAGTATAATTTTAGAATCTTCATGGTTAGCTCAACTTGAAGATGAATTTGAAAAAGAGTATATGAAAGAGCTAAAGAGTTTTCTCATAAGAGAGAGAGAGTTTGGAAAAAAGATTCTACCAAAAGCCTCTCTTTGGTTTAACGCTTTAAACTCTACACCTTTAGAGAAAGTAAAGGTAGTGATATTGGGACAAGACCCATACCCAACAGTTGGTCATGCTCATGGACTATGCTTTTCAGCACTACCAGATGTTACTCCTCTACCTAAATCATTAATAAATATATATAAAGAGTTAAAAGATGATTTGGGAGTTGATAATTTTCACACACCATATCTACAATCTTGGGCAGAACAGGGTATTTTACTCTTAAATTCAGTCTTGACTGTTGAAGCAGGAAAATCAAACTCTCATGCAGGACATGGCTGGGAAAAGTTTACAGATAAAGTAATAGAGATTATAAATAGAGATTGTCAAAATATAGTCTTTATCTTATGGGGTGCTTATGCACAAAAAAAAGGAGTTTCTATTGATTCAAATAGACATCTCATTATTAAATCTGCACACCCCTCTCCTCTATCTGCATATCGTGGTTTTTGGGGTTCTAAACCATTTTCAAGAACAAACAACTATCTAAAAAGTTTTGGTAAAAAAGAGATAGAGTGGAAATTATAGTGAAAAAAGTATTTTTAATCTCTTCTATGCTTCTTTTTTTAAACTCTTGTGGATATAAGCCATCTTCTTACTATAGTAAAAAAATAGTAGGAGAAAAAGTCTATACTAAAGTAGAGGTATCTCTATCTGACCCACAAAATGCTATTTTAATTAAAGATGCTCTAAATAGAGCATTATATAGCCGTTTAAAGAGTCAAACTACAAAGAGAGAAGATGCAGATAGTGCTATTAAATTATCCTATAAATCAATTAAATTTAGACCTTTACAATATAATCGTAATGGATATGTAGTCTACTATCAAGCAAATATTACTCTCAATTTTATTTTTGAAAAAGAGAAAAAAAGAGAGGAGCGTTTGATTGTTGGACACTATGAGTTTCCTATCCGACCATCAGCAATTATCTCAAATAATTTAAGATTTAAAGCGATTGAACAAGGCTCTCTAAAGGCACTAGATGAGTTTATCTCATACCTCTCTGCAAAAGGTTTATTTAATGTTAAAAAATAGTCCAACATTCACAGAATTCATAGAAGAGAAGCCTCTCTACTATAAAGAGATTGACCATAAAAGGGTATATAGAGCTTATGATATTTTAAAATCAGAAATATCAAGACCTACAGTTATCCATATTGTAGGAACAAATGGAAAGGGTAGTACAGGTAGAGTTATGGCAACTCTTCTAAATGAAAACGATAATATAAAGGTAGGTCACTTCTCTTCTCCACACATATTAAAATTTAATGAGCGTATATGGATAGATGGAGAGGATATTTCAGATGATAAACTAGAGAAGGCACACAGTAGACTCTACTCTATTTTAGGGAAAGAGGTTAGTGAATCATTGAGCTATTTTGAATATACTACCCTATTATCATTTGTAGCAACTCAAAATCTTGATGTTCTTATATTGGAGGCAGGATTAGGTGGAGAGTTTGATGCAACCAATGTAATAGAGAAAGAGCTTTCTGTTATTACTCCAATTGGCTTAGACCATCAAAGTTTTTTAGGAGATACAATTAGAGATATTGCCACAACTAAATTAAACTCCATTACTAAGAGAGTAGTTGTTGGAGTTCAGATATATGATGAGGTTTATGAGATTGCAAAAAATATATCTCATAAAAAGAGTACAAAACTTTACCTCTTAGATAAAAGAGAGGATAGAACTATATTGGAGATAACTAAAAAACTAAATTGGGCATACTATCTATACGAGAATACAAAACTAGCTTTAAAAGCATTAGATATTTTAAATCTACCTTACTCTTTAGATAGTTTGCAAAAGGTTACTCTTTTTGGTCGTTTCTATGAGATTGCTCCAAATGTAACCATTGATGTAGGGCATAATCTCTTAGCAACAGAGGTTTTAGTTGAGGCATTAGAGAAAAAATATCCTAAAGAGAAGGTCATCTTAGTATATAACAGTTTAGATGATAAAGATTATGAGGCTATTCTAAAACGTTTTAAACCATTAGTAAAGTGGGTTGAGATTGTTGATATTGATAGCAATAGAGCTATAGAGTTCCATAAACTAACAGATGTTTTAGATAGATTAAAGATAGAGTATAGTAAATTTTCATCTTTAGATAGAGATAATAGATATTTTATATTTGGGTCATTCTATGTAATAGAGGCATTTTTAAATAAGATAAAATATAATATTAAAAATCAATAATAATACGATATAATAATATATAAAAGAATTTCAAAGGATAAACAATGGCATTTTTTGGTAGAAAGAAAAAGAGTACAAAAAAGGTTAGTTCAGCAAGTATTATTACCCCTGGTACATCAATTAAGGGTGAGATTAGGTGTGAGGGAAATATTCTTCTAAATGGAGAGTTTGAGGGAGTTATTATCTCTCAAGCAGAAGTTGTAGTTGGGAAAAGTGGTAGAGTTAGAGGAGAGATACAAGCTGCAAAACTGTTAGTATCTGGAGAGTTTTATGGTGACTTTACTGGAGAGGTAATAGATATTATGCCTTATGGAAAGGTATATGGAGATGTTAAAGTTAATAATATAGTTATTGAGCCAAATGCAGTATTTGAAGGGGAGACAAAAATTGTTGCTGGTAGAGTTGAGCGTCAAGATATTTCAGATGTACATATTGTTCAACCTAAGAAAATAGGATATTAAAAACCAAATAAAAAAGAGTTAAATGAACCAATCTGATATTTATGAATATCTTAAAAATAGAGATATTTCCAATGATAATAGGGAGCTTTTTATCTGTAAAAATGATAAAGAGGCTCAAAATAGTGCTGATGTTGTATCTTTTCTAAACTACAAACCTTTTGTTTTACCAAATATAAGAGTTAGCTATGGAGATGATTTACGCTCTTTTCAGAGTGAATTATATGAACTTATGGAGGCATTACATGCTTTTTATGGTTGTTCAGAAAAGAGAATCCTAATATCTCCCATTCGTACACTTCTCCTTCCACTTCCTAAAAAAGAGTACTTTTCTACTATTGAGATAGAGTTTGCCTCTACAATTAATCTAAAAGAGTTAAAAGATACTCTCTACTACTGGTCATACCACTTTGTAGATATTGTGACTCAAAAGGGAGAGGTCTCATTTCGTGGAGATATTATTGATATTTTTCCATTAGGAGGAGATGAAGCCTATAGAGTATCTCTTTTTGATGAAGAGGTAGAGTCTATTAGAGAGTTCTCCTTAGATACTCAAAAAAGTGAAAAAGAGGAGTTGGAGTCCATAGAGATTATTCCTGCACTTTTAGCTCTAAATAGAGAAGAGCATCAATCCCTAACTAAGAGAGTAGAAGAGAGTATTCTTGATAGTTTTGTAAAAGATATTGACTCTTTGGGATTTTGGTATCTAAATGAGTTTGCAGAGAACTACCTAAAAATATTTAAGCCCATACTACTCTCAAATATGAGTGAAGAGCTTGAAGAGATTTACTCTTTAGATGAACCATTGATAAAGAGAGAAGATTTTAACTTATCTAAAATAGACAAAGCTAAAAAGTATCGTGAACTTCAACCCATTAATCCAAATGCCATTATAAAATCAAACTCTCAAAAAAAGATAACTTTAATTGCTAAAAATGAGTCTATTATTCGTGGTTCAGAGTTGCACTCTTTTGAAAATATGGAGTTTGTATATAAAGATATTATCGTTAATTTAATATCAGATAGAGAGGTTATAATCTCTCTAAATAGAGCTGTAAAACGTAAAAAAGTAAAAAAAGCATCTATGATTTTAGATGAGTTAAAAGTTGGCGATTATGTTGTTCATGAAAATTATGGAGTTGGTCTATTTAAAGGTATTCAAAAAGAGCTTATTCTTGGTGCTACCCGTGAGTTTGTCGTTATACTATATCAAAATGAAGACACACTTTTAATTCCAGTTGAAAATCTAAATGTTATAGACCGTTATGTGGCAGACTCTGGAGGTCTTCCTGTTTTAGATAAGATGGGTAAAGCAAGTTTTAAAAGGCTCAAAGGAAAGGTAAAAGAGAAACTATTTGCTATTGCTTCTGAGATTATTAACCTTTCAGCTCAACGTCTATTAAAAAAAGGGATTATACTTAAAAGAGATTTAGTAGAGCATCAGATATTTATGAGCCAAGCAGGTTTTACCCATACAGAAGACCAAGAAGAGGCGATAAACCATATGCTAGAAGATATGGCATCTGGAAAGATAATGGATAGACTTCTAAGTGCTGATGTTGGTTTTGGTAAAACAGAAGTGGCTATGAATGGAATGTTTATTGCTTGGAAAAATGGCTATCAATCTATGATGGTTGCACCTACAACTCTTTTAACTTCTCAACATTTTAAAAGTATGAAAGAGCGTTTTGAGAAATATGATATTAAGATAGGTAAACTTGATAGATTTACAACAGCTAAAGAGAAAAAATCTCTCTTAAAAGGGCTAGAAGAGGGAAGAGTAGATATTGTTGTGGGTACTCATGCTCTAATTAAAGCAAAATTTAAAAATCTAGCACTCATAATCATAGATGAAGAGCATAAATTTGGAGTAAAACAGAAAGAGGCACTAAAAGAGATTGCAATTAATCTTCATCTTCTATCCATGTCTGCTACACCTATTCCTCGCTCCTTAAATATGGCTCTCTCTTCTGTTAAAACATTTTCTGAAATATTGACCCCACCAGTAGAGCGTCAAGGCGTAAGAACATTTGTAAAGAGTTATGATGAGAAGATTATTAAAGAGGCTATTGTTCGAGAGATGAGACGAGGTGGGCAGATATTTTATGTATTTAACTCCATAGCTCAAATAGAGGAGAAGAGAAAAGTACTCTTAGAGTTAATGCCAAAACTTAGAATTTCTGTTTTACACTCTAAAATATCAGCCAAACAGACAGAAGAGGATATGGCTCTGTTTGAAGCAGGAGAGTATGATGTTATGTTGTCAACATCAATTGTAGAGTCAGGAATTCACATGCCTCAAGCCAATACAATGATAGTAGATGGAGCAGATAAATTTGGAATTGCCGACCTACATCAACTTCGAGGTAGAGTAGGACGTGGAGGAAAAGAGGGTTACTGTTACTTTATGGTTGAAGATAAAGAACTCTTAACAGAAAATTCAAAAAAACGACTTTTAGCCTTAGAGTCACATTCAGAGTTAGGTTCTGGAGCTATTTTAGCATTTCATGATTTAGAGATTCGTGGTGGAGGAAACATCATTGGAGAGGCTCAATCTGGACACATTAAACAGATAGGATACTCTCTATATCTAAGAATGTTAGAAGATGCCATAAAAGAGCTTAGTGGAGATATAACAGAAGATGATAAACATCAAGTAGATATAAAATTAACCATTGATGCCTACTTAAATGAGGAGTTGATTGAGGAGGATAGATTGAGACTTGAGCTATATCGCCGTCTATCTCAATCTGAAAATACAAGAGATGTATATGAGATAGAGCAAGAGATAGCAGACCGATTTGGAAAATTAGATACCATCTCTCGACAATTTATAGATGTTATGGTTATGAAAGTATTGGCTAAAGAGCAAAAAATCAGTAAAATAGTCAATGCAAAAGAGAAGATATTTATTGAGTTTGCTGATGGACGTGAACGTATAATGGTTAAGGCATACAGTAGAGATGATGATGATTTGATAGCTTCTGTTATGGGTTATTTAAAGAGGAAATAGGTTTTAGTTCGGAAAGTTGTTTTTGTTAAGGTAGAGGGGATTACCCCTCAAGCAACCCCAAAATAAAATCATCAATAAACGCCTCATCACTCTTTTGAGGTAAATCGCTCTGCTCTAATTTTTGGTTGACCTCATCTAGCTTCACATCTAAATAGTCCATTACCTCTTCAAGGGTTTCATTTCCCTCTTTAATAGAGGTAATATAGACCCTAGTTTTTAAAGGAAAGGTAATAAACCCATCATCTACAAGCTCTTCAACTTCGCTTATGACTCTTACAGCGTGGGAGAGTGCTTTAAAGTCCACACCTGTTGCTGAATTTTTACTTCGGTTTCCAAACTGCTCCTCCATCTCACTTATCATCTTTGAGAAATAGCCAACCGTCACACTTCCTGCAAAACGTTTGCCCAACAACTCAACGTAACGCCCCTCTTTATAGGCTTGATTTCCTCGTGAAA
>CAMZNQ010000266.1 GCA_947313765.1 uncultured Sulfurovum sp. | reverse complement strand
TTTTCATAGTCATCTTTTTCTTGAAATATTAGTGTTGCTGTATCACAATGTAGGTAGATATAGTTCATTATTTAACTCCATCTTTTTAAAATTTAAAATATTTTAGTTTTTTACGAATTTTAAAATTTCGTATAATATTTAGAGTTTAATGATGATATTAATAAATTTCTTCCTAATGTTAAGTTATCAGAGCAAGAAAAACTAGAAGTTAAAGAGATGATAGATATATTAGGTATCAATAAGAACTCTTTCAAACGAGCCAAGCAAATAAAAGACCTTAAAGAAGATTTTGAGCTTGATTTAGAGTTGAAAAAACCCTATGAATATATTACCTCATGGCAAATGACTTTAAATAATTTAGAAGAGCAAAATGCCTAACCAATTCCCATGGGACTACTACTCCGACCAACCACACATACTAAAAAGAGCATTAAAAAAAGAGCTACGAAAGGGGCATGGTGTAGATTATGCTAAACTCATAGCTACTAACCTCATCTATTTTCCCTATCTATTTCTAAAATTCTTCTTAAAGCATTCGGAGTCGGAGGCTTCAGCCCCGAACAAGGCGAGGCTAAAGCCATCGGTTCCAAGTATGCCAAATTTTTATGGCTTATGTGTCAACTTAGATAAAGGAGAAGAGCAGTTCAAATTAGTAGAGGAATTAGGGGTTAAATCTCTTCAAATTAGAGTTTTTTTAAATGATATGGCAAACATAGATAGCTATGTAGAGTTTGCAAAAGGGTTTGGAGAGGATAAGGAGATACTTATCTGCATTATTCAGAGTCGTGAACATATCGAAAACCATGAGCTTTTGGCTAGAGATGTTAAAACCATATTTGAAAAATTCAAAGATATTACCAATGAATTTATGGTGGGAAATGCCATTAATCGTATTAAGTGGTCATTTGTGAGTATGGAGGAGTATTTAGCCTTTTATGAGGTTGTTCAAAACATTCGTGATGAAAGTTTTCCCAACCTTAAACTTATTGGCTCTTCTGTGATAGATTTTGAGTATCACTTTACCATTAGAACCCTATTTAACCGTTCCACTGTTCACTATGACAAAATTGCCTCTCTGCTCTATGTTGATAGACGAGGAAGTCCAAAATCTAAACAGATGAAGATATTTGATTTTAAAAATAAGATAGAGTTTTTAGATACCATTGTTAGAAGCTCTTCTAAGTGTGATAACAGCATCTATATTACAGAGACCAACTACCCTCTTAGTGGTACAGCACCTTACGCTCCTACTTCTGAAAAAGAGTGCGTTAGTGAAGAGTTATATAACCAATATATGTTAGAGTATTTTGAGATAGCATTAAGAAGTCAAAAGATAGAAAAGGTCTATTGGCATCAACTCATTGCCAATGGTTATGGACTTGTTGAGATGAGAGATGGTAAAATACGCAAAAGAGAGGCGTTTTATAGTTTTAAAAAAATAATATCTTCATAAAAAATTCATAAACTTATTGTAATATTAGATAAAATCTAATAAGGAAATATAATATACATGAGTCAACAAAAACTTATAATTCTAATCTCTCTCTTTTTTAGCATATTTACAAACTACTCATTTTTTACAAATGTAGTAGAGGTTTATCCATTTGAGGGGATAAATATAGTATATATCTCCTCTTTGGCTCTTCTTCTGTTTACCTTTATGGTTCTACTCTTTACCCTTTTGAGTAGCAGATATACAACAAAACCCATACTAATAACTTTTCTTCTAATAACAGCATCTACTGCCTACTTTATGGATACATACCATGTGGTTATAGATAGTGATATGATACGAAATACAATCCAAACAGATATTGCTGAATCCTCTGACCTATTTAGTCTTAAACTTTTAGGATATATTATCTTTTTGGGTATTCTCCCTACCTATCTAATTTACAAAACAGAGTTAGAGTATGGTTCATTAAAAGAGGAGATAAAGAGAAAAGGAAAAGTAGTTTTGTTATCTTTAGTGGTTATTATTGCTATTTTACTATCATTTAGTAAATTTTACACCTCATTCTTTAGAGAGCATAAACCATTAAGATATTACACAAATCCTACTTATTGGATATATTCAATAGGTAACTACATATCTAAAACTGCAAACAGTGGTCAAATCGTAGTTAAAGCTATTGGATTAGATGCAACTATTGAAAGCAAAAATGAGAAACCTAAACTTGTAATAATGGTAGTAGGAGAGGCGACTAGAGCAGACCATTTTTCACTAAATGGATATAGTAGAGATACAAATCATCTAGTAAAAGAGGAGGGTGTGATTAATCTATCTAATGTAGCGTCATGTGGAACATCAACAGCTCACTCTGTACCATGTATGTTCTCCATCTATAACCGTAACGAGTATAGTTACAAAAAGGGAATAACTACAGAAAATGTTTTAGATGTTTTAAACCATACCAATAGAGTAGATATATTATGGAGAGATAACAACTCAAACTCAAAAGGGGTTGCCATCCGTCTACCTTATGAGGATTATAAAAATGATAAGAGTAATACTATCTGTGACATAGAGTGTAGAGATGAGGGTATGCTTGTTGGACTTGATGATTATATTGAAAAACGAAAAGGTAAAAATATACTTATTGTGCTTCATCAGATGGGAAATCATGGACCTGCATACTATAAGAGATATACAAAAGAGTATGAGAAATTCACACCTGTTTGCAGAACAAATCAGTTGGAGGAGTGTTCAAAAGAGAGCATAAATAATGCCTATGATAATGCTCTACTTCACACAGACCACTTCTTATATGAGGTAATCCAACTTCTAAAAAGAGAGCAAAAAGAGTACGATACAACCATGATTTACATGAGTGACCACGGAGAGAGTCTAGGAGAGAATGGAATATATCTACATGGTTTGCCCTACTTTATGGCTCCAGATTCACAAACAGATGTTGGAGCTATGGTATGGTTTGGAGAGGGTAATGTAAAAGATATTGACCCAAACAAAAAATACTCTCATGATAACCTTTTTCATACACTCTTAGGACTATTTGATGTTAAGAGTAAGGTCTATAACGAAGAGATGGATATGTTAAAATGAGTATTAATAAAAATATCATCATAACAACTACTACTCTTATCTTTACAATCATATTTTTTGGACTAACATCCATAGATACTATTGTAGAAGATTGTTTTATAACTCAATGACTCAAAGTTGGATACTAGATAGAGATTTGCAACCATATAGATTTATATTCTATGATGGAATAAAAAAACTACTTATCATTTTTGCTCTTCTATTTTTGGCTTCACTAATCTTTTTTAGAAAAAATCCAACCATTCAAGCCTATAAAAGAGGTATTATGGTTGTTGTTCTATCAGCTATTTTTGTTCCACGTACAGTAGGGGGAGTGAACTACCCAATCGCTAAAGACGATTGGGCTTCCTGCTTCACAGAACCATAACTAGCTACAACTCCATAATAAGTTATAGCCCCGTCAGAGGGAACTCCACAGGCTTGTATTCCGA
>CAMZNQ010000265.1 GCA_947313765.1 uncultured Sulfurovum sp. | reverse complement strand
AAGTAGTAAAGTTTTTCTACCTAAGTCTTGTATCATAGCTAGGAATCTTCTTAGTGTTCCCATCTCTCTTTGAGTACTAGCATCATCATCACGTTTATTACCTGTAACATCACTATGTTTAGCTCCACCTTGAATAGCATTCTCGTATGGTATAACACCTGTAAGCTGTTCAGCATCTTTCTTCTGCATATCAATGAATTGCATCATAGCTGGAGGAATATCATCAGGTTTAGTTCTATGGATAGCTTTATCTACATCTACAAAACCTTTTACCCATACAGTTCTTCCTTTCTTAAAATTATCCTTTTGTACAGTATCATAGAATAAATCTTCATTAACAAATGTTTGACCTATAGCTCCTCTTGTTACAATATCTTGAATACCTCTAATAGTACTACTAATAGACTCTTGGTTGGATTTAGTTAACTCAGCATCTGGTTCACCTCTAACACTCTTATTAACAGGCATGAATTGAGCTACAGAGTAAGGAAACTCTCTATGTGCATAAGGATTCTCTTCAAGTCTAATAATAGTATCTCCAACCCAAGTAGCTACTATAGGTACTAGAATACCATTATCATCTATATCGTGATATCCCCAATACTCATATATAAGAATCTTTTGTTTTAGTTCATCCAAACTACTAACAGCTTTAGCTATTTGTGTAGCATCAGCATTCTTAGCTGATTCTTTTCTCTTTATCTTATTGTTCAGGTAGACTTTAACACTGTCTAGGTTCTTATAATGACCTACAAGCTTCTTATGAATCTTACCATCACTTGATGTATAGGTAATCTCTCTTACTTCATTCTTCTTTAGGTCAGAGAAAGATACTTCTAGCTCTTCAATGATGTACCTACACTTAGTAATATCTCCACCACTTTCAATATCGAAATAGATAGAGTCGTTATCAACTACTGTGAATTTAGGTTGATTCTTTACTATTTCTAATCTTGTCTCTTTCTCTTCAGTAGTTCCTATAGTGATAAACTTTTTCTTTTTGTATATGTCTACAATAAGCTCATCAGTTAATGGTTCTTGAGAAGTTCTTGATATTTCTATAAGAGCAGCCTTTATCTCTTCATCAGTATCAGCAAACAAAGGTCTCTCTACACGTTCTTCAATTTCTTTATACTCAAAGTCCCAACCTAGTTTGATTACTGCTGTTCCCTCATTAACAAAGTTTCTTGAAGCTGTGTTTATAAGCTTTTGTTTACCTATAAGATTATTCCATTGGTAGTTTAATAACTCTTGGTGTATATTCTCATTCTTGATTATATCCCCTGCTGTTCCTAATACTTTAAACATCTTAGGAGTATTGAGGATAGGTTCTTCTACTAAAGGATATCTCCATTCAGCTTGTTTTCTAACTAGCTTATCTCTATAGTTACTTCTTAGAGGTTTCTTGTCTATAATAGCTCCACCATCAAGTAAATCTCCCCATTTGTCTAACTTACCTACATACTCTTCCTGCTCCATTGCAGAGTTTTCAAAGTCTTGTAGTAGTGAAGTTAATGATGGTTCTTTCTTCCAATTAGTAAGTTTCTCATGTGGTTTAACATAGTTAAGAGTTGCTTCAATCTCTTTCACACCCTTACCCTCAGCAAACATAGAGACAGCTTGGTCTAACTCTACATTACCTCGTTTTGATACATGGTTAACTTGTCCTTGTTCATCTCTTGCCATATTATTTCTCCACTCTAAATTTAACTTTTCTTATAGTGATAAATCCACCTACATTGAAAGTTACTTTCAACATATACCATCCTAGCATAGTAGAAGTAAATGTAGCTGGAATTAATATCACAGAATCATTAACCTCTATAATACCATCAGAATCTGCTACTGTTGTACTTTGGTCATCAATATCTTCATATAGTTCAGCTGTGATACCATAAGAAGATAAGTCTTGCTTTATATTGTCTAGTTCTAGTTGTACTTTTCTTGAAAAAGTTTCTCCTTGATAGATTCCCTCTATCTCAGGAATTGATAAAGTTACACTCATTATGTCATCTCCATTGTTGTTGGTGCTGATTGGAACGATACATAGGTATCACTCAAATCGCCTGTTAAGGTAATATCTTTCTTACCAAAAGCAAATATAAGGTTAGAGGACGTTCCTAAGGCTGAGAAACCTACTACATTCTCTCTACCGAAAGATATGAATCCCTCTATACCTATTAACTTAGCTATATTCTCTGGTACTGCATTGAAGAAAGCTTCAGGATTGTTCTCAAAGACCTCGAATAGTTTTTGATAGTCTATTTCATTATCAGACTTTAAACTCTCTAACCATTCTTCTTCTGTACCTGTAAAGCCATTATTAACAGCTACTTGGTAAGCACTATCTCCATTGGTTAAACCAGCTTGGTATTCATCTCTGAGATGAAGAATCTCTACAATCTCTTCAGTAGTATAGTTCTTCAATTCTCCTATAGTTATAGCCATTGCTTCTTCTGTAGTCATAGATTATCCTTTAAACATGTATTTATATTTTCTAATCTGTCTCTGTAC
>CAMZNQ010000264.1 GCA_947313765.1 uncultured Sulfurovum sp. | reverse complement strand
CTCTTGTCTCTTTTCCTGTAATAGATTTGATTGCTCTTTTGTAGTATCCTACTTGTCTTACATGTTTATGATGATATTTTTTTTTTTTTTTTTAGTCAATAACAATAGACTCTTTTGTGTAGGTTTGTAGTAAATCTATCTGTTTCAATTCATCATTAAATGCTAGTGATTGCTCTTTGTTAATAGTTGCATCTTCTAAAAGTTTAATAAATCGTTCATTCAAGATAAGTTCTAAAGTACGTTTTTTAATCTCTTCTGTTTTTTTATCATCCAATTCCAATCCATAACGGTTTTTAGTGGCATTCATAGCTTCAGGCAAACTAGTAATAGAGAAATCACTCATCATCTCCAAAGTATAGTGCAAAGCAGTACCAAAAAGAAGTGCTTCATAATCTTTTTCATCATCCTCTTCTGCTTTTTCTATCTCTTGTACTCCATAATGAGTTATATTGATTTTCTCTTCTATATCTTCATTTAATGGTGTTAATTTTGGAGGTTTTGAACTTAAAGTACCTATCGAGATTGGACTAATTCCTAATTGGTCAAAGATTGAACCTTTTGGTTTTCGTATGACACTCATGCTATCTATGGCTCTAGTCAATGCTACATACAAGATATTCATCTTATCTTTACTATTTAAAACTTTTTGTCTCTCTAGTAGATTTCTATAGAGTTCATCAAAATTTTCTCGTCCAGACATTTTATAAAATATCTGTTTTACATAGAGTGATTCATCATAAGCATAAAGTAGTGTAGACCTATCGGGTACAGAGCCTTTTAATCTATCAAGAACAATCACATGTTCAAACTCTAACCCTTTTGAACCATGAATTGTCATAATCATTGCACCATTTTTTGAAGAACTTGCAACTTCAATGGAGGAGAGTTCAAACTCCTCTAAAAAAGTAGGAATATCTGAAAATGTTGCTGAAAATTCTAAAAGTTTTAGAAGATTTAAATCATGTTCAAAATATCCAAACCTAGCAATAATCTTATCTACAACACTTAAAGGTTGCATAAACGGATTAAACCAAGAGAAATCAACCTCATCAATAGTTCTGTCTACTCTCTCTAAGAGTGCTTTTGCATCAAGTTCTAAACCATAAAATAGATATGATACCATAGCCACAACAGAGGCTACTTTTGGAGTATGTTTTAGCGAACTTGATGTTTTTAAAGATGTTAAAATACCTGCTTTGTAACAAGCCTCTTGTAGAGTTGCACCATCTTTATTGGTTGAAACAAGTAGAGCTATATCATTTAAAGGAATATTTTTAGCCAAACGTCTCTTTATCTGTTTTATCGCCTCTTCTACCAACTCTTCACTCTCTATAACATCCACATACCCCTCATCTGCCCCTTTACGACACTTTGCTATGGGAAAATTTAACATATTTGGATGAAACCACCTATTTACCTGCTCAACAACACTCTTACTACTTCTATAGTTTGTATCCATTTCAGATATCTCTACTCCATAATGTTCAGCAACAGCATCAAATAGCTCCTCAACTCCACCTCTAAAACGATAGAGTGACTGTTTTGTATCTCCTACATAAAAAAAACTATTAAACTCACTCTGCCCTATGCCTGAAAAGAGTTCATCTATCAATGGCTTTAATAGTAAAAATTGTAGTGTAGAGGTATCTTGAAACTCATCTAATAGAATGTGTTTAAAATGGCTGTCTATCTTAAAATAGAGGAAATCCTTATTGATACTCTCATGTAAAAGCCTATATGTAAAATAGCTTAAATCATCAAAGCTTAAGACTCCTAACTGTCGTGCTGTTCCAATGGTTGCATTTTTATAGTAGTCAAAAAGTTGAAAAAGATTATGCAATACAACCTGCTCTTTAGCCTTTGCCCAATCTGATAATAGCTCTTTTAACTCTAAAAACTCTTTATCTATTTGAGGATTGACAACTACATACTTTTTATAGTTTCTATGCTCTAAGAGACTCTCTTTTTCAAAAAGTGATTTTTTAAATAGTGCTTTTATCTCAATGGGTTCAAAATTTTTAATTGCACTTTTTGATGCACCAACCTCTATAACTAGATGGAGTAGTAGTTCACGCTTCTCATCTATCTTTATCTCTAAGAGTTCAATATTTTGTAATATGTAGTTAATCTTGGGTAGAAGTGGTTCTATCTTATAGAAATTTTGCATCAAATCAAACATCTTTAAAAAACGTTTATCTTCAATATTCATTGCCAAACGAACCAACTGATGAAGTAATGAATTGGCTTGAATCTCCTCTAAAAAATTATCCTCTTTAACTTTTGCATCTATCTCTTTGGTTACAAAGTCTGGTTCAATGTCTATGTAGAGTGAAGCAGAACGTAAAATGGAGGTAAAAAAGCTATCAAGGGTTACAATAAAATTAGAACTTGATAAAAATAGTTCAAGAACCTCTGGCTGTTTAAGTAGCAACTCCTCTCTACTAAATCCTGTCTGTTTAGATATGGCTAAAAGTTCTGCCTCTTTCTCTTCTAAATGGATAAGTAGAGATATGACTCTCTGTTTCATCTCTGATGCTGCCTTATTTGTAAAGGTTGCTGCTAAAATTGTGGTAGGTTCAACTCCCATAAAAAGTAGTGATATATAACGAACAGATAGAGCAAAGGTTTTTCCACTTCCTGCTGAGGCAGAGTATGCTTGGTAGGGTTTAAAGGTCATAATTG
>CAMZNQ010000263.1 GCA_947313765.1 uncultured Sulfurovum sp. | reverse complement strand
GTTTTTTGTAGGTCTTTTAACTACCTCTTTATGGTCATATACATACTATATGATTCAAAATAGAACAAAAGAAGAGTTTTTAGGTAGAGTAATTGCATATAACGATATGATTTTTATGCTTTCAAATATAGTTGTAACTTTTCTGATTGGCTATTTTGCTAAGATTGGTATCTCTATATTTTACATTACTATCTCTTTAGGATTAGGATTTATCCTCTCCTCTTTCTACTACGCATGGTTTAAGAAGAGATATTTATAAGATTAAAAACTCAATAAGTTACCAAAAGTATCATCAATAAAAATATAAAAACTATCTTTTTGTTGCTATTTAGATAAACTATGTTTCATCTATTCTCAAATGTTTTAACCATAGAGTATTATAGAACTTTTAATACCATTTTGTTACATACTCTTGATATAATCAATTAAGCTTATTTAAAGTGTTTTTTATTTTCTAAATTAGTCTGTTTTCTAATATATATTCTTACTTACACACTATAAATTATATATTAGCAAACTCATTTTTTTGAAAGTTAAATAGCATAGATAGGTAATTTTATAGACAAGGATTAGAATGGCAAAAGGTAAAAAAGTAACAGTAATTGGTACAGGAAACTTTGGCTCAACAGTAGCATTTATTATGGCAATGAATGGAACATGTCATAACGTAGTATTGCGTGGTAGAAACTATGATGTAGCAAAAGGTAAGGCTCTGGATATGAGTCAAGCAGCTAATGCAGCAAGACAACATACCATTGTAAAAGCAGCAAAAAGTGCTGAAGATATGGCAGATTCAGATGTTGTTGTTATTACAGCAGGAGCTCCAAGAACTCCAGGAATGAGTCGTGATGACCTATTGACAAAAAATGCACAAATTGTTAAAAACTATGCTCGTGAAATTAAAGAACATGCACCTAATGCTGTTGTTGTTGTAGTTTCAAATCCTCTTGATGTTATGACATATGTTGTTCTAAAAGAGACAGGATTTCCAAGAGAGAGAGTCTTGGGAATGGCAGGGATTTTGGATGCAGCGAGAATGGCTCACTTTATATATGAAAAATTAGAGTATGGTGCAGGTCAAATTAGAGCAACAGTAATGGGTGGACATGGAGATACAATGGTTCCATTACCTAAATTTACAACAGTTGCTGGTGTACCTATTGAAGATTTACTTGATTCTGAAGAGATTGGTGATATTGTTAAAAAAACAAGAAATGGTGGAGCTCAAATTGTTAATCTTCTAGGAAATGGTTCAGCATATTATGCACCTGCAAAATCTACAACAGTAATGGTAGATGCAATTTTAAAAGATACAAATCAAATTCACTCTTGTGCCATTATGCTTAAAGATGATTATGGGTATTCAGATATTGTTTCAGGTGTTCCTGTAATGATTGGTGCAGGTGGAGCAGAACAGGTTATTATGATGGCACTTAAACCACTACAACAGAGACGATTTAAAGATTCTGTGGCTTCCGTACAAGAGATGGTAGATAAACTATATGAATTGAAGTTTTTTGATGATTAAAAATAGATACACCTCTAATTAGAGGTATATCTAATAAAAATATGGATAAAATATGTTTATTATTGTTATAATGAATTATTTTTGACTAAAATTACTATATAGGAAAATTGATAATGGGAAGAAAAGTAGGAATCATTGGTGCAGGTGCAGTAGGAGCTACAGCAGCTTATAGTTTAAGTATGATGGGGACATGTAAAGAGATTATTCTTTATGATATTGCAGAGGGTGTAGCTAAAGGAAAGGCAATTGATATTGGACAATCAAACTACTATACATCTTGTTCAGGCACAACTATCACAGATGCTAAGACTCCTGCTGATGTAAAAGATTGTGATATTGTTGTTGTTACAGCAGGTGTTCCAAGAAAAGGAGATATGACTAGAGCAGATTTACTTATGATTAATGCCAAAATCATTAAATCTGTAACTCAAGATATTATGAAATACTCTCCAAATGCCATTATCATTTGTGTATCTAACCCACTTGATGTGATGAGTTATATTATGCATAAAATTACAGGTTGGGAATCTAATCGTATTATTGGTATGTCAGGAGCATTAGATGGTTCAAGAATGGCATATCAAATATATAAAAAGCTAGGGTATGGAGCAGGTCAAACAGGTTCATTGGTCATTGGAGACCATGGAGAAAATATGATACCTCTTCCAGAACAAGTTAAGGTAGGTGCTGTACCAGCCACAGCTGTTTTATCAAAAAAGGATATAGAAGATATCATAGAGCGTACAAAAAATGGTGGAGCTGAAATTGTAAAACATCTAGGGACATCTGGATATTATGCACCTGCTAGAGCCATAGCTTTCATGGTGGAAGCAATCTTAAATGACTCTCACATTATGGTCTCCTCTTCTGTGCTACTTAACGGAGAGTATGGATACTCTAATGTTAGTGTTGGAGTACCTGTTATTTTAGGTCAAAATGGAATAGAAAAAATTGTTGAAATCTCTTTAGATAGAGAGACATCTGCTAAATTTAAAAAATCTGTTGAGAGTATTAATGATGGAATTAATATTCTAAAAAAGAACAACTTTTTTGATTAATCAAAATGGATAATAGAAATATTATCCTATCTTAATTACCTCTCTACCCAATTAACTAAAGCTTTAAATCCACTACCACTCATTCATATACTATTAATAATCTAAAGAGTATTATCAAACATTAAAAACCAGATAGGAGCTTCTATGAGAGAAATAGAGTTTGACGTTGTTGTTAAAGCTGTTAGAGATATGATTATGCATTGTGGTACAGATTTGCCACAAGATACATATGATGCACTAGAGAAAGCGATGGAAGAGGAGAAATCCCCAGTAAGTAAAGAGGTAATTCGTCAACTTCTTGAAAATGCAACCATTGCAAAAGATGAGAAGAGACCACTATGTCAAGATACAGGATTAGCAGTATTTTTTGTAAATGTAGGAGAAGAGGTTAGAATTAAAGGTGGATTACTTAGAGATGCAATCAATAAAGGAACAGAAGAGGGTTACACCGATGGATACCTAAGAGCCTCTACTTGTGAACCATTTTCTCGTTTAAATCTAAAAGATACAGTAGGATATAACCTACCTGCAATTATCCACTTTGACATAGTAAAAGGCAATAAAATCGACATCGAATATGCTGCTAAAGGTGGTGGGTCTGAAAATGTAAGCCGTGCTAGAGTATTCCCACCAGCTGCAGGAAAAGATGGAATTGTAGCTTATGTAAAAGAGGTTATCTCTGATGCAGGTGGAAATCCTTGTCCTCCAATAACTGTAGGTGTTGGAATTGGTGGAACATTTGAAAAAGCTGTTATTAGCTCAAAACATGCGTTGTTTAGAGACCTAGAGACTACAAATCCTGACCCAGAGATGGCAGAGTTAGAGGATAGAATTTTAAAAGAGATTAATAAACTTGGAATTGGTGCTATGGGTATGGGTGGAACAAAGACAGCTTTAGCTGTTCATATTGAAGCAAACCCTTGTCACATCGCCTCTCTTCCTGTTTCAGTTAACGTTCAATGTCACTCTTCAAGACACACACATATTACTATATAAAGGAAAATAGATGGCAACATATTCATTAACCACACCATTAACTTCTGAAGATACAAAAAAACTTGTAGCAGGAGATACCGTTCTTCTAAATGGAACAATTTTCACAGCACGTGACGCGGCACACAGTAGACTTGTAGCACTTATTGAAAAAGGTGAAGAGTTACCGTTTGATTTAGAGGGTTCAGTCATCTACTTTGTTGGGCCAACTCCTCCAAAACCAGGTGACCCTATTGGAAGTGCTGGACCTACTACAAGTTACAGAATGGACTCATTCTCTCCAACTATGCTTAAAAATGGTTCAAAAGGTATGATTGGAAAAGGTGGACGAAGTCAAGAGGTAAAAGATGCTTGTAAAGAGTATGATGGTATCTACTTTGGAGCAACTGGTGGAGCAGGTGCATTACTTGGTAAACAGATTCGTTCAGCAGAGGTAATTGCTTATCCAGAGTTAGGGCCAGAGGCTGTTAGAAAGATAACCGTTGAAAATTTTCCTGTAACTGTTGTAAATGATACAAAAGGTAATGACCTATATAAAATGGGACGTGAAGAGTACGAAGTTAAAGATTAATTTAAATACCTACATCTCGGTGTAGGTAATATTATAGTCTCAAAATATCTCTTATTTAAAATTTATATGATAAAATCAAATTTCAAATACTAAAAAGAATTTAAAATATTTAGGATAAATCAAATGAATAGAAAAATAAGAGATAAAAATAGTATCTATTTAGACTCATGGAGTCTTTTTAAAATCATGGCTGACTTTGTAAAAGGTTATGATGAACTAGATGATATAGGTGCAGCTGTAACTGTATTTGGAAGTGCTAGAATAGCTAAAGATACAGTTACATATAAAAAATCTATTGAATTAGGAAAAAAACTAGCAGATAATGGATATAGTGTAATTACAGGTGGTTCATTTGGAATTATGGAGGCTACTAATAGAGGTGCAAAAGAGTCTATTTATGCTGAATCTATTGGTTTAAATATTGACCTTCCACATGAGACAAGTGGCAATAGCTACTTAGATAGAGAGTTAAAGTTTGACTACTTTTTTGTAAGAAAAGTTATGCTAATTAGATACTCTTTAGCATATATTGCTATGCCTGGAGGTTTTGGAACATTAGATGAACTATTTGAAGTTCTTACTCTAATTCAGACAAAAAAAAGTTCTCCTTCTGCTGTTATTTTAGTAGGTAAAGATTATTGGGGTAAACTTTTTGAATTCATGAAAACATCTATGATGGAATATGGAACTATATCTCAATCTGATTTAGACCTTATTACTATTGTTGATGATTTAGATGAGATAATCGAGATAGTAGACAAATCACTAAAAACTCAACTAGAAGCTATAGAGAGCATGGGACTTTCGGATTCCAATTATGCTGAGATGCTTAAAGAGACTAAAAACATTCGAGGAATATAATTTTCAATGTTAGATAATTGGTGTGATAGTAATCACACCTTACGCTTTACCCTCTTTCCAAAGCTCCTTACACCAAAATCCGATAGGTAATAAAACTAAAGACCCAAGCCGTAACCGTTGTAAAGACAAATAGATACGCCAAATACTTGTAGCCTCCTGCCTCTTTTGCAAACACCATAGAGGCTGCTAAACAAGGTAGATAAATCATTACAAATACAATAAATGCCATAGCAGAGGCAAAGCTAACATTATCTTTTAGCTGTTGAGCCAAAGAGTTACTCTTCTCATCTACCTCATCTCCAATAGCATAGAGAACACCAAGCGTTGATACAACAACTTCTTTTGCTGCTAAACCTGTCTCTAAGGCAACTGTCATCTTCCAATCAAATCCAAGTGGTGCAAAGAGTGGTTCACTCGCTTTTCCTATCTGTCCCAAATAACTACCCTCTAAGGTTTTCAGTTTAAGCTCATTTGCCAATGATAGTTTTAACTCTGCGTCATTTGTCTGTTCAATCTTTTTGGCATAACTCTCCTCTAGTTGTGGATATTTAGGATAAGCAGAGGCAAACCATATTAACATTGAAGCTACCAAGATGAATGTTCCTGCTTTTTGTAGATAGCCTAATGTTTGATGCTTGACCGTGTGCCATATAAGTGCGATAGAGGGTAGTCTATATTTTGGCATCTCCATAACAAAAGGTTCATCTTTACCTTTAAATACAACTACTCTAAGAATTTTAGCCATCACAAGCCCAAGCATAGCACCTGATAGGTAGATGATAAATAGAATTGTTCCTGCCTTATCTTGACCAAAAAAGACACCTGTAAAGAGAACATAGATGGGAAGTCTTGCTCCACAACTCATAAAACCTATAATGAAAAGTGTTATGAGCCTATCTTTTTCGCTTTTTAGCGTTCGTGCAGCCATATAGGCAGGAACAGAACAACCAAAACCTGTAACAAGTGGAATGAAACTCTTTCCATGAAGTCCAAACTTATGAAAAAATCCATCAAGCAAAAAAGCAACCCTGCTCATGTATCCTGTGGTCTCTAGTAGTGCTATGCCTATATATAAAATAATAATATTGGGTAAAAAGAGTAAAACAGCCCCTACCCCT
>CAMZNQ010000262.1 GCA_947313765.1 uncultured Sulfurovum sp. | reverse complement strand
GAAAATGCTACATCTATTTTCTCTATTAATAAATTTAGAAATCTTTTTAATATTACTTCATTACCTATATCATTTGGTACTTGTATAAATGTGTTTCTTCTCATTATGGTTTACCTCTATCTTTTACATTGTAACTAATTTCTTTAAATGTACCTCTACCCTTTATTTCAAATTGTAAACCGTAATGTTTAAATCTACCATCTAATTTAATATTTAATTCTACTTCATCTAAAGGTAATTGTTCTTCATATACTACATGAGAAATCTTTTTTTTTTTTTTTTTTACCTTAAATATAAAATTACCTTTATAACTAAGGTACACATCCTTAGCAGCTTTATAATTACTTAATTGACCATGCGTAAATATAGGAGATAGATAATGTAATTCTAATTCTTCTCCACTAAATAACTCATATAATAGTCCATCCATAGCTAAATAAATATTATCTTTATATATACCTAAATAACCTTTATTTATATCTAATTCTCTAAATACTAACCCATATCTATTATCTATAATAAAGAATTTAGATTCAGTAGCTAAAATATACATACTGTTATAACCTACTGCATTTATAATATTTTCAAATTTTATATAACCTAATCTTTCCTTAGTTATTATAGATATAGCTCCACCTGTTGAGGTACATATTCCATCAGTAGAAGCCCACACTAATCTACCATCAACTGTTGTTATAGAATTATGTTCTATACAGCCTTGACTATCATCTAATATATATAATGATAATACATTTTCATTATTACCAACTAATATATGAGTAGTATATCTAGTAAATACTAATAATCCATTTTGAGTGACTCCAAACCCTGTAATAGTATTATTTAGCTTTATAGAATTGGTTGGTACCCATTCATCAATAGCAAAAGCATTACAATATCTAATTTCATTATCAATAGCTATGAATAACATACCATTAGATTGAGAAAGGTATTTACCACCTTCTGGAGGCATATAATTATTAAATGAATCTAGTATAGTATTATTAATAATTTCATTATCAGGTTTATTATCTATATAAGTACTAGTATATTCTATTTCATCTACTAATACATAATTATTTAAACTACCACCTATTCTATATATTCTAGTTTTTAACCCTGGTCTAATAGTTAAACCTGTTAATAATATTTTCTTACCTGTTGCATCTTCTGTTGTAATAGTTGTATCACTATAAATAGAATCTTTAATATCATCTGTATCTAGTAAACATCTAGCTTTTTGTAATATATTTACATGTAGTGTTAACCTAGAATCTTCTGGCTCTGTATTAATATATAAATTATATGTATTATTATCATAGTAAAAATATAATCCATCTACATCTACATGAAAAGGTCCAATATTACCTAAAGCTATTAATTTATCTCTCCAACTAGTATCACTTGCATCTTCTAGTTCATAATAAGAATAGATATATCTAGGATTAAGTAAACCAAAGAATAATAATTCTGTAATATCGTGACTAAAACCTGATTTAAGAGCAGCTTCAACTTTCATATATAAAGATTTATAAGTATAAGGAGTTTCTAATAGAAATTCTATACTATACATATAATTTAATAAATAAGCTATTATTTTTCTATCAGCATTAGCTGTAGGTAATACCATATTATAATTAGTTGTATCTGAGTTATCATAAGAATAATCATTAACAGAGTTATAAGTTTCACCTACAGCTAAAAATGATTGTATAATAGTATTAAAATTATTTTGTACTAAAATATATTCAGGAACTGTAAAAGTTTCATAACCAAAACATAATATTTCTGATATAATAGCAGAGTCATTTTGAATTGTAGTATATACTCCTGTCAAAAGAAGCTTTCTTATTCTTTTTATATGAGTTTTAAATAATAAATCTTCTTTTTCTCTATCAGTTAATTCTGTATTAGTAGAAGTTGAATCTACATCATTTTCACAATCTGTTACAGTATTTACTTCATTACTTAAACTAGTTGGAATAGATTCATAATCTTTTTCTTCGTCATAATAAGTATATAAATATCTATAAGTACCATTTAGATTACCAGTATCAAAACATAAAACACCTGCTGTTGGTGCTTCAGATTCATTAGGTAATCCTAATTCTTCTCTACCATTACATCCCTCTTTATATATTATACCATCTGTATTAGAATATAAATCATTA
>CAMZNQ010000261.1 GCA_947313765.1 uncultured Sulfurovum sp. | reverse complement strand
AAACATAAATGTCTGACCCTCAACTGTTGCCGAGTATTCTGTCTTTTTCCACCAATCTTCAATGTAGGCTATCATCTCCAAATCTTTGGAAGTATCAACAATGTCCATCTGTCCTGTGACTCTTAGTTTCTGCTCATCTATGTCCATCTTATCGTTAATCTCCATTCCTTGAGGAAGTGACATGGAGTAGAGAAACAGATATTGGGCTATGAGGTTACGCGTATTGGGTATCTCCTCTTTGTTATCGACCACTTTATTAAAGCGTTTAACAATGTTCATCAAAGAGTTTAAGTGGCGTACCTCTGGGAACTTTGCTTGAACATCAAGATAGAACTGCTCAACTGTTTTCATGAACTTAGGCTCTTTAATGCCCCCTTTTGTACCTGAGTCAATCACTATCTCATACGCCATAGGACCTGTTAAGTTCTCCATCATAAACTCTGTAGATTTTCGTATCTCTACACTCTTATCAAAGTATCGAATGGTATTTGAGTCTACTTTTACTTTAAATATTCCTATTCCTAAAATAAGAAATATTAGAGAGGTTATCAATATAATTTTTTTATTATTTCTAATAATAAATGCTCCATAACCCCATGATTTTTTTATTTTTTGCTCTTCGATAATGCTCTGTTTAATAGGTTTTTTTAACAAAAGTAGCACCGAGGGCATCCAAACAATCGAGATGATAAAAGCTAAAATAGCTCCTGAAGCTGTGGCAATTCCTAAAGTTAAAACAGGAATAACTTCTGAAATTGTCAAAGTTGCAAAACCAATGGCTGTTGTAAGTGAAGTTAAGAAAATTGGTAAAAAGTTCTTCTTTAGACTCTGATAGACTGCCTCTTGATTATCATCTCCCTCTCTTCTGTGTAGAAGCCAAACACTATATATATGAACAGCATCAGCAATTCCAATGGCAACCACAAAGACAGGTAGGTTAGCTGTAAAATTATTTAGTTTATATCCTAAAAGTATTTGTACCGAAAGCACGAGTAAAAAGGTAAAAACAACCACCCCAATAGGAATTAACGCCACACTCACACGACGAAACAAAAAGAGCAGTAACAAAATAGAGGCTAAAAGCACTAAAGGGGTAAAGGTCATTGCATCAGAAGTTCCAATGACTACAAAAGCTTTGTTTAAAGCAGGACCTCCATTGACCCAATATTTATAGCCTGTGGCGTTTATCTCTTTAGCTAGAATGGCATCTATATATCCCATAATCTCTAAACTCTTATCTGATTTATCGTTTACTTTAGGGGTAAGTCGTGCCGAAATCATAGTAGTTGTTCCATCTTTAGAGATAAAAGCATTAACTACCAATGGGTCATTTGTAGCTATATCTTCTCTTTTGGCTAAATATTCAGGTGTTGCACCATCTATATCTTTAATAAAATCTTCCACCAAAATATCATCAGCATCCTTAGGATTCGCATGAACGTACTGATAGTTAGTCAAAGAGTCAACTCTAGCAATATATTTTGTTTTCCATAAGGCATCTGTAATTCGCTCTATTGAAGAGAGTGCTTTTTTATTGAAAATCCCATTCTCGTCTTTAAAGACAATGACCACACCATCATCATTTCCAAAGGTTTTACGGAAGTTATCATAATCGGTTAAGATTTTTGAATCTTCCCCAAACCAAATACGATAACTTCCATCCATTTGAGCATCTTTAAGACTCGTGGCTAAAAGTAGCACCAAAAGTGGCACACCAAGCACCACCAACCATTTAAACTTTTGTAAAAACTTTATGTAATTTTGCATTTTTTTTCCTGTTTATTTTTAAAAATATCCGTAGGTCGGGGTATCCTCACCCCGACATTTTTTATATCAAAATTTAATCATCGGGGTGAGGATACC
>CAMZNQ010000260.1 GCA_947313765.1 uncultured Sulfurovum sp. | reverse complement strand
CTTCTCCTCTTTTCCATAACCAAAGATAGGAGATTTAACACCAATATGTCCCATAAGCACAACTTCTAAAACTTTAATTGGAAAATCTATATTTATGTTTGTGTTTTGTGGTACATACCCAATTTTAGATAGATTTTTTTTAGCTACCTCTCCAAAAGTTAAAATAGAACCATCTTTAATTGTATTAATGCCTAAAATAAGTTTAAGAAGTGTGGATTTTCCTCCACCATTTGGCCCTATAATAGCTAAAAAATCTTTTTCATAAACTTCAAGGTTTATATCTTCTAAAATTTTCTGTTTATCGTAAGAGAATGAGAGATTTTTTATCTCTATAATAGGAGGCATATTCTACTCCCTGTTTGCAATAGCTTTTGCTAAAGAGATTAGATTATCTGACCAGTTTTTTTCTAAAGGAGATGTTTTTATAACCTTAATATTTAGATTATTAGCAATTATTTGAGCAGATTTATCTGAAAATTCAGGTTGAGCAAATATGGCATTTACTCTACTCTTTTTAGCCTCTTTAATTAGTTTAATTAACTCTTTCATCTTTGGCTCTTTGCCCTCTACCTCTACAGTAAGCTGTTTTAGATTATAACGTTTAGCGAAATATCCCCAAGATGGATGAAATACCATAAAAGTAGAGTTCTTAGGACTCTTTTCCAATATGCTTTTAATATTAGAATTTAAATCATCTATCTCTTGTAAAAATATTTGTAGATTTTTTTTGTAATACTCACTACTATTTTTATCTTTTACTATTAATGTTTTGTATATATTATTGGCAATAATCTTAACGTTTAAAGGGTCAAGCCAAATATGTGGGTCTTTCTCATGAATCTCTTTATGTTGATGAGACTCTACCATTGTTAATTTCTCAACACCATTAGATGTATCAGATATAATTAAATTTTCATTTTGATTTTTAAACTTATCTAGCCAAATCTCTTCAAACTCTACTCCAATAGAGAAATATATATCTCCTCTACTTATGGCTCTCATCTGTGAGGGTTTTGGGCTATAGTTGTGAGGAGATGCACCAGCTTCAACCATAACTGTTGTATCTACTCTATCGCCACCAATTTTATCAACAAATAGTTTTAGAGGAGCAATGCTAACAATTATATTGGTTTGTGCAAAAGATAGAGAGCTAAATATCATAAAATATATCAATTTTTTCAAAAAAATCTCCTAAAAAATAATAATGAAATTATACCAAAACTTTAGCTAGTTTTTGATACTCTTTACATCTATCTATTAAATCTTCATGTTGCCCTCTACATATTATCTCTCCCTCTTTAAAGACTAAAATAGCATCAGAGTTTTCTATGGTACTAAGTCTGTGAGCTACGGTTATGGTAATCATATTGGGTTTTAGCTCTTCAAGTGCCTTTTGGATAAGTGCTTCACTCTTATTATCTAGTGCAGATGTAGCTTCATCTAAAATTAAAATATCAGGCTCTTTATATATGGCTCTAGCTAATGCAACTCTTTGACGTTGTCCACCTGAAAGGTTATCTCCATTTTCACTTAACATGGTATGGATTCCGTCTTCTAATTTTTCTACAAACTCTAATGCGTAAGCTTTTTTAAGTGCCTCATTAATTCTCTCTTCATCAAACTCTTGACCATAAGCAATATTTTGAGCAATAGTATCATTAAATATATATATTCTCTGTGTTACATAGGCTACTCTTTTGTGTAGTGATGTAAGTGTTAAATCTTTAATATTGTACTTATCATTAATAACTATCTCCCCCTCACTTGGGTCATAGAAGCGTACTAAAAGATTAACAAATGAGCTTTTTCCTGCTCCACTATCTCCAACTAATGCAATAGTCTCTCCACGGTCAACTCCTACTGATACTCTATTTAGTGCAACTTTATTGCCATATTTTAGAGAACTTTTTAAAACAGATAAATGCTCTATTGGTTCATTTAGCTCTATCTCTCCTGATAGAATGGTTGCTTGATGGTTTAAGAGTTCAAACATACGTTCATTTGCAACAATGGCATCTTGGGCTTGATTATATAATTTTGAAATCTTCTTAATTGGAGTATATAGCATAAATAGAGCTGTTGCAAAAGCAAAGAAAGCACCTACACTCATACGCCCCTCAATTACCTCCATACCTCCAATATAGATAACTAACCCAATAGCCACTGAACCTAATATCTCCATAATAGGAGATGTTAGTGCATTTACTTTTACCTGTTTTAAGAGATATTTAAATACATTTTGATTCTCTCTCTTAAACTTAGATGATTCAAGTTTTTGGCTAGAGTTAGCTTTAATTACCTCAATATTTGAAAATATCTCTCCTAAACGGCTTGTCATATCTGATGTACTCTCTTGTGATAGTTTTGAGTATCTCTTCATCTTTTTAGCCAAGAGAGAGAGGGGATATAGGGCTAATGGCATAATGATTAAGAAGTAAAACGCCAATTTTGGACTCTCATAAATTACATACCCTGTAAGTGCGATAATAGTAAAAGATTCACGAATAAAATTTGGAATCATAGTGGTAACTACATTTTGTATGCGAGTAATATCATTGGTTATTCGAGATAGAATCTCTCCTGTATGTATGGTTTGAAAAAATTGCATATCTTGATATGTTAGATGTGATACTAAATTATTTCGAAGTTTGCGAACTACATCAAGTCCAATATATGACATGTAGTATGTTTGAATATATTGTCCAACTCCTTTTAACGTAAAAACAGCAATTAATAAAAATGGAATAACCTCTAGCATTGTTGCATCTTTTGCTACAAATACATCATCTAATACAGGCTTAATGAGTTGTGCTGTTCCTGCTGTTCCAATTGCCACAGCTAACATCCCCATAATAGCAAAAATAAATTGTCGTTTGTACCCCATTAGATAGGGTAAATATTGTTTAAATAATTTTTTTTTATATTATTTTAGCATTAAAATATATTTTCTTCAATATATATTGTTAACCTAAAATCAATAATTTTTAATTTATAATTTTTAAAAAAAATATTACAAGGGAAAAAATTGGAAAAAGTAGAGGTTTTAACTAACATTAGAGTGGCAAGGCGTTCACATATTATTTGGGTGGAGCATGTTAAAGCTTTAGTTAATGGGCTAGATATAAAAAAAGAGCAGATACCTATAGCAGTGACTGCATGTGACTTTGGAAAGTGGTTCTATTGTGAAGGTCAGATACTACTCTCTCTGTTTTCAGAACATGCTGTTAAAAAAGTAGAAAATAAACATAAAGAGTTACATGATATATATATGAAAATATATAAAATATATTTTCTTTTAGAAAAACGTTCATTTTTTGCTAGGTTATTTAGGGTAAAAAAGAGAATTATGGCAAGTGAAGAGTATAACGCTTTGGTATATCTATCTGATTTAGAAAAAATATCTAATGAATTAATTACATATTTAAATATTATAGAAAAAAGATTAAATAGCATTAGTGAAGAGAACTTTAGAGAATTTCATTAAAAATAACAAAATTACATACTTTTAATTTATGATATTTGTGATAAAATAAAAAATTATATTTTAAAGGATTAATTTGGATTCTATTATTAATATTTTTGATAAATTATCACTAACACTGTTAAAGACATTAAACCGTTTCTCTTTAGCTAGTTTCTCTGCTTTTTTAGTCTCTCTTATCTCTATACTTCTTATTGAGATAGATTATAGTCAAGGAAATGAGATAGCAATATTGGCATATAAAGTGGCTTTTGTTTTGAGTTTGGGAGTTTTTCTTTTCCCTGTTCTTCATCTTCTCAATCGCTCTATATATTTTAAACTTATTGGATTTATTGTTTTAGGTGGATATTTCTATATATTACCAATGTATATAGATGTATCAACTGTTTCTAAACATCTTCTTCTAATTATTGCACTCTCTTTTATGTTTTTTTGGGCTCCTTTCTTTAACACAGAGATATCTAATATAAATATATGGGAGTGGACGGTTCAGATACTACTAAATCTATTAGTAACAATTATATTAACATCTACAATATTTATTGTATTTTATATATTGTTCTATTATCTACATAAACTATTTGGATTGGAGATTTTAGATAGGCGTTATCTACAGTTTGTAATCTTTGTTATAGGGATATTTTCTGTAAACTTTTTTCTTTCTCAAATGCCAAAGTATATCTTTCTTTTACAGTTAAAAAAATATACACAAATAGGAGAGATATTTACTAAGTATGTTTTGACTCCTGTTACTATTCTTTATCTTTTAGTGCTATTTGCATATATTTTCAAAATTTTTATTATGGGTCTTTGGAGTGAATTGGTATCTATTGACTTAATGGTCATAGGTTATACTGTTGTGTCTATCTCCACATATATGTTTTGGACACCTTTAGTAGAGAATTTTTTACCATTTTTTAAAAGTTTGATTTGGAAACCACTTTTTTTATTAAGTGCTATTTTGGCACTCTCTATATTTATAAGATTAGTAGATGGTGGGAACTTAAAAGATTTTTATCTTTTAATACTTTTTGATATTTGGCTTGGATTGATATCTATCTATTTTTTACTATATGAAAAAGCTAGTTATAAGTGGTTATTTTTCTCTATTAGTCTTTTGATTGGGGTATCTCAATCGGAGTATATTCTTGATTTTATGGTAGGGTTGGTAACTATCTGACCAACCCATAAAAACTCTATTGGTTAACAGCTATCTTATATGTAGGGTCATCCTCTTCATAGGTACAGAATGGTCCTGCTGTTGTTAGGACTTTTTTACAATCATTAGAGAGATGTCTAAGGCTTAGTTTCTTTCCTGCCTTTTTATATTTTTCAGTTAGTGCATCAATGGCTTCAGCACCTGAACTATCCATAACTCTAGCATCTTTAAAGTCAATAATAACTTCATCTGGGTCATCATCTATGTTGAATTGTTCTGAAAATGATGTAACAGAAGCAAAAAATAGAGGTCCTTCTAGTTTATATACCCTTATCTTATTATCATCTTCTTCAATCTTAGAGTGAATCTTGGCATGTTTCCATGCAAATACTAATGCCGAGATAATAATACCTGCAATAACAGCAATTGCTAAATCTGCAAATACTGTAATAATGGTTACAGTTAATAGGACAAAAGCATCAGATTTTTGCATATGTTTAACTCTTCTTATGCTTGAAAACTCAAATGTTCCAATACTTACCATAAACATAATACCAATTAAAACAGCAACAGGAACGGCAGATATGACAGGGAATAGACTAACAACCAATATCAATAGAAAAATAGAAGCTACAAATGAAGATAGTCTACCTAAACCACCAGAGGAGAAGTTAATGATACTTTGACCAATCATGGCACAACCTGCCATACCACCAAAGCTACCAGAACATACATTACCAATACCTTGTGCTACACATTCACGATTTCCTGAACCTTTTTTTCCACTCATCTCATCAAGTACAGATAGTGTAAGAAGGGATTCAATGAGTCCTACCATAGCTACTAGAAATGCAGTAGGGATGATAATATACATTGATTGAACATTAAAGAGTGACATATCAGGCATAACAAAATGAGGTAGAGGGATGGATGTTATATCTCCAAAAAGTTGACCCACTAATTTTGTATCTACACCTGTAATGTAAACTATTATAGTTAAAGATATGATAGCTACAAGTCCTGCTGGAATCGCCTTTGTATATTTTGGTAAAAAGTGCATAATTAACATAGTAAGAGCAATAAGTATATACATGAAATAGTTCTCTTTAAAACTATTTAGAATAACTTCACTCCATGATAGAGTATCAACATTAACAGGTGCTAAAAACTTAAATTGAGCCAATGCAATAACAATAGCCAAACCATTTACAAATCCAAACATGGCAGGTTGAGGAACAAGACGGATAAATTTACCCATCTTCATTAACCCAATAGCAATCTGAAATAGACCTGCAAATATTGAAGCTATGAGTATGTGGTGTAGTATCATTATTGATAGTGCCTCTTTATCTAGCTCTGGATAGAGTCCTTTGACAGCAACACCTAGAGAGACAAAGACAATGGCAACAGCACCTGTTGCTCCTGAAATCATACCTGGTTTACCACCAAGAATTGAGGTCACTAAACCAATAATAAAAGCAGCATAAAGACCAACCATAGGGTTAACTCCTGCTATGGCAGAGAATGCAATTGCTTCAGGGATAAGAGCAACAGCTACTAATGCTCCTGAAAGAATATCATTCTTTATGTTTTGTGTAGAGTAGTTCTGTAAATTGAACAAATAATTTCCTTTATAAAATATTTTTGGAATTTTAACATATTTATTTACTTTAACCTATATTCTATCACTGTTGGTTGACTAAAGTTAGGAACATTATCATAGGTAAACACTGCAAAATATTTATCTATTTTTGTTGAGCCAAAATTATCAAGTGTATAGTTATCTAATCCAGCATATAGTTTAACTCCATCAAATGGATTTTTTGGGGTGTGCCAACGATTTCTTACAACATAATATCCAACTAAATCATCATCTTTGATTTTGTCCCATGTCAATTTAATCTTTCCATTTTCAACTTTATAGTTTAAATTTTCAACAGAAGATAGAGGATTTTTTCGACGTTTAATATATTTAACCATTAACTTAGCAGATTTTTTACCTTTATATGACCATTTTATAAGATGGTCTCTTGATAAAACAGATGTGGGATGAATAACAAATTTTGCCTCTTCTGCTTTTTGTTGCTTCTCTTCTAGTGCTAGTCTTGAATAGTGGTCAAAGATAAAATGGTGTTTCTTTTTCTTTCCAAGTTCTGCTGAACTTACCTCATAGCCAATATACTCTATACGTTCACGTTCTAGTATATCTTGGTAGCTGAACTCTTCCAAATCTATAAACTCCACATTGTATCGAATATCAATATTTTTCTTAACTGTAGATGTGTTATATATCTCTATCCATGCATCTGTAATAACAGATTCTGTAGGGTCTGGAAGTTTTGATAGGTCAAATGACATATAGGCATAAATCTTTTCATCATTTTCATTAAATCCACAAGCTAAAGAGTCTTGTGCAATATTATCTGGAGCAATTGTCATAGAGTTTTCTAATGGAATCTCTATCTCTTTACTTGGTATTGTATATTTTATATCAATAGATGGTCTATAGTGCAATCCTCCACCTTGATTTCCATACCCTAAATCAAAAACCATTATTTGTGAATCACGACCTATTGGTAACACTGTAGGACCTTCTAGTTTTAGAATCATAGAGCCTTTTCTTAATTGAGTCTGTATGATTTTTCTCTCAAACTCATTACAATCCCAGTGAGACCAGATACCTTGTGTTAATTTTTCAGATGGGATACTCTCTCCAATTGTCTTGATATGTTTAGCTCTGTGTACCTGTTCAAAATTACGAATATTTGATATTGAATCTTGGTCTATAATCGACAGAGACCACTCTCCATACTTTTCTATTTTTGCAGAGACACGATTTAGAGAGTATAGAGATACTTTAGTTTCCAAGATTATTGCATCTTCAGGAATAGAACTTAAATCAAAACTCATAATACCATAAGAGATTCCTCTACCTTGGCTAACTCCAACTTTAAGAGATTGTACTCCAAAGTGTCCATGGTTAGCTTCTGGAGATTTCTCTGAGACATATCCAACATCTGAAGAGTATGGAAATATAGTTCTTGAAAACTCTCTCTCTTCAAGTAGAGTTTTAAGTTTTAATTTTGGTGCAAAAGGAGATTTTGTTTTTGATAACTTATTTATAGCTCTAATGTAATAGAAATACATAGTCCCACTTATTAAATTTTCATCTGTAAAATTTGTGGAGCAGGTAGTAGCAATAAGTGAAGAGTGGTTACATGCCATCTTATTATTTAGATTTCTATATATTTCAAAATATACATTAGGTGCATTATCATATTCCCATTTTAAGGTACAAGCGTTTGATGAGAAAGAGTCAATGTGAAAGTTAATAACACGATTTGTAGAGCTATCTCCATAGTTTTTGGCTTCCCCTAAGGTGTAGAGTAGGGCAGGTATATTTTCGTTAACGGATTCAGACATATTTTGAATATAATCTGGAATATTTCTTGTTCCAACCTCTACAACAACAGCTAAAATACCCTGTTCATAATAGTATTCACGTCCTGAACCAGAGATAAGCTTTGTTGGTGGTTTCCCTCTATTTATTCCATATTTTCTTCCTGTTACTTTGTTAATATGGTAGTTCATATTTGCACAGAGTGTATTCATATCTGTACCCTCTATCTCACTCTCATGGTTAAACTTATGTGCAGGGAAAAATACGTTCCCTTGTGAGTGATAATCTAGTGCAATAGTGATGTTTTTATGGTTATCTACAAAGTTTTTTATGGCTAATGTTTCAGGCTCTGAAAAAGGATGAGGTCCACTATATGTATTTCCTGCTGTAAACGTTGATTTTCTATAACCAATTGAAAAATTTCGATTTAGGTCAACACCAAAAGTACCATCTCCATTATCTCGTCTATTCTTTCTCCAAAAAGAGAAGTGTTTTCGACTATACTCAAACCCATCAGGGTTAAGACAAGGGACAAGATATAGTGTATTGTAAGTTAGTACCTCCATAATCTCTGGATTATTTTGATGGTTACTCAATAGATAATCTATAAATTCAATCCCTAACTCATGTCCAATCCACTCTCTAGCATGGACAGTTCCTGTATATAGTAGAGCAGAGCAGGTTTTAGATTTGCATAAGCTACATGCAGAGTAATTGTTGCTAAAAGTATTGGTCTATTTTCCCAAGTAGTACCAATATTTTCAATCGTAATTAAATCTGGATATTTTTGAACACACTCTTCAAGAAAAGCACACCCCTCTTGATAAGATTTATATTGTTGTTTCATAGCTAAATTCCCCTATGTTAAATTGTTTAAAATTTTAGCAAATTGTTACCTCCATAGAGGTTAATAAGGCAAATTGGATATAATCACAAAAAAAATTTTTAGATACAAAAGGTAACACAAATATGGCAATTAATAGAGTTGGTTCAACAGATGAGTTTAAAGCATTAGTAGCAGAGATAACATCACAAGATGGATATAGAGAGCCTATTGCTTTTGGTATTACAAGAGTAGATAGAGGTCAAAAAAATGCAAATAATGTATTACAAGCAAACTATCCATTAATTAATTGGAATGAGAATTTTGGCTCTGCAGCTATTTTTATCAAAGCTATTCAAGAGGCAAATCATACTGTTGATTTTTCAGGTTCAGAGTTTGTAACAACTCTAAATGACAATATGATAAATAATGCAATGAATGCATTTGCTCCATACCTTGGAGAGGCGATAGGAGATGCACATAAGAACGTTCAAGTTGTAAAGGCTCTTGATAATATGGAAGATGTAGCTAAAGATTTTAGAGTATGTTTCCTATTTGAAGATGCTCCTGCACAGAGTGTTGAGGCTGTATATCTTAAACTATATGCACTATCTCAAAGCAAAGTACCATTGAGAAGTCTAAATTTAGATGGTGCATTTGGAATCTTAACCAATGTTGCATGGGTTGGAAATACTCCGTATGAGTTAGAGTATTTAAGAGAGAATGAGATAGAGATGAAAGTTAACGGAACATTTCCAAATATTGATAGTGTAGATAAGTTCCCAAGATATCTACAACATATTATTCCTGCTGATAATACACGAATATTAGAGGCATCAAAAGTTAGAATGGGAGCGCAACTAGCTGGAGGAACAACAGTTATGCCAGGTGCTTCATACATTAACTTTAATGCAGGAACATTAGGTTCTGTTATGGTAGAGGGGCGTATCTCTAGTTCTGCTATTGTTGGTGCAGGTTCTGATGTTGGTGGAGGAGCAAGTATTTTAGGTGTTCTTAGTGGAACAGATGGAAACCCAATCTCCATTGGAGAAAATACTCTATTAGGGGCAAACTCTACTTGTGGTATTCCTCTTGGAGATGGTTGTATCTTAGATGGTGGTGTTGCAATCTTTGCAGGAACAAAAGTAAAAATCAAACCTGAACAGTTAGCACTCATTAATGAAGCAAATCCAGAGGCAAATTTAACTGAACAAGAAGTATATAGAGCAGATTCTCTTCAAGGTTTAAATGGTCTTCACTTTAGACAAAACTCTACAACAGGAGAGATTGTTGTAAATAGAAGTGTTAGAGAAGTAAAACTTAACGCTGAACTTCATTAGGAATATATATGAAAGAGCTTGATATTATTAAAAAAGTTTTTCTTTTAGCTCTCTCTAAAAGAGAGGAGGGCGAGACAATGAAAGATACACTAATCTCTCTAGTAAATACTGGTATGTTTGAGATGAAAGAGGCAAAGCAGGTTTTAAAAGAGCTTCGTGATGATAAATATATTGTTGGAGACAATCTCTCAATGACAGGAGTTATTGAGGCAGATAGAGCAGAGAAAGAGTTTAAACAGTAATGAGAATAGATAAATGGTTATCAGCCGTAAATGTAGTAAAACGTCGTACCGTTGCTTCTGATATGGTAAAGAGTGATGTTGTCTTTATTAATGGTATCAAAGCTAAAGCTAGTAAGAGTGTCTCTATTGGAGACAAGATAACAATTAACTATCTTAAGGGTGCAAAAGAGTATGAGGTTTTACAGATACCTACCACAAAGACTATTCCTAAAAGTAAAAAAGATGAATATGTAAAAGAGTTATCATGACAAAAACCCAAGAACAATTTGAAAAACTATTTGCAAATGAACTATCAGAAGAGGAGTCGAGAAAACTTCTTATAGACCTCTATAATAGAGGTGAAACATTTGATGATATTGCCGATGCTTCAAAAGTGATGAGAGAGTACTCTATTAAACTTCCTATCTCTAAAGATATGCAAGATAGAGCCATTGATATTGTAGGAACAGGAGGAGATAAGAGTGGTAGTTTTAATATCTCTACAACTGTTTCACTTCTTTTAGCCTCACTAGGTTCAGTAGTTGCTAAACATGGAAACAGAAGTATCACTTCAAAATCTGGTTCAGCAGACCTTTTAGAGGCTTTAGGAGTAAAGCTAAACCTTGAACCTGAAAAACAGTTAAAGATGTTAGAGGAGACAGGTTTCTGCTTTATCTTTGCAATGAATCACCACCCTGCAATGAGACATATTATGCCAATTCGTAAAAGCATAGAACACAGAACTATCTTTAATCTTTTAGGCCCATTAACAAACCCTGCTGGAGCAAAAAAATATCTTCTTGGTGTCTTTGACCCTGACTATATAACTAAAATGGCAAAAGCATTGGTGGCTATTGATATTAAAAACAGAGCTTTTATAGTTAGTTCAGATGATGGAATGGATGAGATTTCACTAGCAACTACAACTAAATTTGCTTATGTTGAGAATGGAACAATCTCTCCTGGGATTATTGACCCTGAGTTTTATGGATTTAAAAAAGCTCCTAAGGAGGCAATTTTAGGTGGAGACTCAACTCAAAATGGACAAATTACAAGAGATATATTCTCTGGTATCATAACTGATGCAAAGAGAGATATTGTCATCTTAAATGCAGGTTTTGCACTCTTTGTAGATGGAAAAGCTAGAGATATTAAAGAGGCTTTTGAGATTGCAAGAGATGGATTAGAGAGTGGCAGAGCAAAAGAGCATCTTGAGAAGATAGTTAAAGTCTCAAATCAGCTTTAAAGATGTAGGTATGAGAGATATAGTTGCATCAGAAGATGAGTTGGCTATAGTAGTTGACTATTTAAATAGTATAGTGCCAAAAGATGCTATTATCTTTTTGACTGGCAATTTAGCTTCAGGTAAAACAACATTAACTAAAGCTATTGCTAAAAATAGGGGAGTAGATGGAGAGATTACATCTCCAACATTCTCTCTACAACAGTGCTATTCTGAAAATATATACCACTATGACCTATATCGTATTGAAAATAGAGAGTTTATGGAGTTGGGACTCTTTGAAGAGTTTGATAAGAGTGGATGGCATATAGTTGAGTGGGGAGATGAATCTTTGAAATCATTTCTTCTAAATTGTGGATATGAACTTTTCATAGTAACCATAACACCCGTTGAGGATAGACGTAAATATAATATAGAGAAGATTTAAAAGAGAGACATTTATGAAGCAAACACATACACTAGAGGCAAAACATCTATCTAAAACTATCAAAAAAACTAAAATTGTGCATGATGTTTCTGTTAAGGTATCTTCACGAGAGATTGTTGGTCTTTTAGGCCCAAATGGAGCAGGGAAGACAACATCTTTTTATATGATTTGTGGTCTAACAGATGCCTCTACTGGTTCTGTATATATTGATGAGGTTGATGTAACTAAAATGTCTCTAAGTACTAGAGCAAAGATGGGAATAGGCTACCTACCACAAGAGTCTAGTATATTTAAAGATTTATCAGTTGAAGATAATCTCCTAATGGCAGGTGAGGCTATGAGGTTGGATAGAAAAGTAGTAGATAAGCGTATAGAGAATCTATTGACTCTTTTCAATATTAACCCTATTCGTAAACGGCTAGGAATCCAACTCTCTGGTGGAGAGAGAAGACGAGTCGAAATAGCAAGAGCTTTAGTTGCAGAACCCAAATTTCTTCTACTTGATGAACCATTTGCAGGTGTTGACCCCATTGCAGTTGAGGATATACAAGGCATTGTAAAAGAGCTTATTAAACTAAATATGGGAGTATTGATTACAGACCATAATGTTCGTGAGACTTTAGGAATTTGTGATAGAGCCTATGTTATGAGAGCAGGAGAGATGTTAGCTACGGGAACAAGTGAGGAGATAAAAAAAGACCCAAATGTTATTAAATACTATTTGGGAGAGAACTTTCACTTTGAGCACCCATTTGAGAGCCTTCTAAAGAAGCCAAATCCTCATAAATCCTCTTAGCTAAAAGATAAGCCAACTTTCTCCTGCTAATAGGGAGATTATTTTCATTATTTAAACTTTAAACTCTTTTAAAAATCTTGAAATATCTCTACTTTTTATAC
>CAMZNQ010000259.1 GCA_947313765.1 uncultured Sulfurovum sp. | reverse complement strand
ACTCCATCCCATCTAGGGCAGACTCAACCTCTTCTCTGATGGCTTCATACGCTTCATCTACTTGGTCATCATTGGGAGAAATAGTTCTATTCTTCTCTACCTCTATAGGAGCTTCGAGAGAAAGAGAAGCTTGGATTTGAGGTGTTTGATGTAACGCTAAAGAGTTTTTCTCTCCAACGATAAGAACTCTTGCTTCAGTAGAGATATTTCCTTGTTTGTCACTGGCTATGTATTGCAATAGATAGCGACCCTCTTTATTAATATCAATATTATTAAAAACTTCAATGGATAGAGGCATATTATTACAATCGACTGCAGTTGCTCCTGCATCAATATAGGGCTGATTGAGTGGATGATAGAGTGTTGTGTCGCCAATTAATTTAAGTATAGGGGTATTACAGGTTGAAGGTGAAGATGATAACTGTGTAAATAAGGCTTTTAAAACTTTTCTATTTAAATATTTTTTATGTTCATCTATCACTTTTAAGTTGGTTAATAGCCCTTGACCCCTATAGATAAAAGCATTAATAGATAAAAGTTGATTGTTAGGGCTTAAGCGTTGTAAATCTTCTTTTAAATTTCGGGTAACGTGATTCCATTGATTTGGTTGTGTCATATTCCCTAACCCAATGTAGTTGGCATGACTCTCTTTGTTTGACGTGTAAATAAGTGTTTTGTACCCTTGTTGGGTATTGAGACTCACTAAAATAACAAAATCTTTTTGGTATTTAAATTCCCATGAGATTTTTTGAGAGTTTTTATTTTCCTCATTTTGAAATCGATAAATATAACTCTCTTTACCTGTTTTATCGGGGAAGGAGAAGACATTTTGTCTCTTCTCTTTATCATAAATAGTTTTAACAGGGGTAGTATGATAAAGGTTTTTCCATGATGTTTGTTTAGGTGCATTAAACAGTTTGATTTTACCAAACTCTCCTTCTCCACGACAAATAAATGCATTGATAGAGAGAAGATGATTGGTAGGGTCGAATTGTTGTAAATCTTCCTCTAAATCTCTTCTAACGGTTTGCCATTTTCCATTAATGGTCTCTTCTCCTAGTCCAATATAATTTTTAGTGTTATGGTTTTTGGCTAAATACATTAATGTCCTATAGCCTTTTTGGGTATTCACTGAAATCATAAAGAGATATTCTTTGTTATATTTAAAATTAAACTCTATATTTTTATTTTTAGTTTCATTCCAACTAAGTGAACCGTTTTTTTCACCATTAATATAAATATTATCTTTTTTATTTCCCGTAAAAATGACACCCTCTGCTGTATATTTTAAATTGTTTGATGCATTTAAAAGATTATGCCATTGGTTATCTATTGCCCATAAGTTTAGATTAAAAATGTATATTAAAATCAGATTCATAAATATTTTAATTCTCAAAGAGTATCCTAACTATTTTTATTTAATTTTATCATATATTATTTTAATTATCAAAGACTATCCTAACTATTTTTATTTATTTTCATCATATATTGTTTTAGTTTAAGGTTCACAAGATAACATTACACAACAATAAACAATAAAGGTTGAATATGAAAACAAACATTTTCTTATCAGTAGCAGTGGGTTTACTATTAAACTCTTCTCTATCTCTCGCAGGTGCTACACAAAAATATACTAATAAAGTTGTACACTTTGCAGATGAACATAATCCACACAATAGATTATTAACCTTGGATTACAAGAACATGAAATTCTTAAAAGCCAGAGCTATTGCAGGAGACACCAATCACCATGCGGATGCATTGGGTTATTTAAACAGTGCTAAATACCAAATGTTAATTCCTAAAGGTTCACAATTTGTAACCATTAGAGAAATTAAAAATGGAAATTTTGTAAAACGTATTAATCTACCATTTAGACCACGTTCAGCAGATGCATTTAATGCCAAGTATAATCTATCTCTGTTAAATTCAAGAGACAGACCTGCTGGAGTTCTGATTGACACGAACTCTTTACAGATTGTTGGAAAAGCTGGATTTAATACCTCTTGTAATCAGCCGAACATTGTAACACCATATAAAGGGCTATATAAAGACTATACAATTAAGAATCTTAAGTGTACTACATCTGATAATGGTGGAGACCAAATTTCAGGACACCCTGTTTGGATTAGTACCGAAGCATTTGTATTAATTGACCGTTCAAATAGACTCTTACATGTTTACTCAATTCATAAAAAGGGTAACCAATGGCGTACAAAGTTAGAACAAACAATTAAAACAGATACTTCATTGCACCAAATTATTCCTAAAAGTAAAAGTGCTGGTAATACTATCTTTTATGGAGAGACAGAAGGAAATAATGTTAGCAAAAAAATAGCAGGTGTTTATAAATGGAGACTTAAAGCAAATAAAAAAGGTTTAATTCAAGAGAAGTTTACAAAATTTATTGCAAAAAATAACAGAGGTACAGCGGGGCATAACTTATACATTACCCCAGATAAGAAGTATCTTTACGCACCTGTAGGACAAACCTATAGACCAGATCGTAAAAATACAAAAAGAGGTGGTATCTTTATTTTAAATTCAAAAGACTTAAGTTTTGTTAAATATTTAAAAGCAGGGTATGGTGCAGGTCATGTTAACTTCTCTAAACAAAAGGGCTTAGCACTGGTAACAAACCATCAAGATAACTATGTGACGGCGATTAACTATAAAACGAATAAACGTATTAAACATATAGCCCTTCCATTTAAAAAGGCAAATATCTTTGGTTTAACACAGTCTCATGCACCTTATATTGAGCCATCAGGTAATTACTTTTATAACTTTTGGAGTGATGGTGGTGTTTTCTTCCGTATTAACTTAAATACATTGAAATCGGATAAAGCTGTTTATGTAGGTGGTATACCAATTCAAGGTAACTACTATGAAAAGATCTCTTCAAAATAGATAGAAATTGAGACTTTTCACCCAAACTTATTTTTAAGTTTGGGGTATTATTTTAAATAAAATTTTCTCCCCATCTCTCAAATCTACTTAAAAATCTCTACTTAAAAACCTCCACCTTAGAAATCAACGCTTTTCCTTTAACATTAACAATCGTCAAGAGATGCTTACTCACCCCTTTTAAGGTTTTTTTGCCATTGTTAATCTCATAGTCGAAGGTAATCTTGACCTTTGCTTTTTGATCATCATACGAGACCAAAGTGGTGGTGATGTTGGTGTAGGTACGGTTTTCCCAATCTTTAAAGTAGTTCTCTTTATCTTTTAAAATTTTAGCTTTAGAGACATTGCTCTTTCTAAAGTAGGTTTTTACAGGGTAGTTGAAAAAATCTACAAAATCATTGGCGTTATTTGAGTTGGTCTCTTTGGTGTAGAAGTCTGTCACTAAGGCTAAGGCTTGTCCTGAAAAAGGGACTTTGTTGGTTATCTCTTTTTTCTTCTTG
>CAMZNQ010000258.1 GCA_947313765.1 uncultured Sulfurovum sp. | reverse complement strand
GGTGGCATTCAGAATTTTTATTCCTGGGAAATCAAAAGGTATATGGGAGAGATCCGATATGTTGTTGTATTGTAACCGCAGTTCCGTCATGTAACTGAGTTTGCCAGGAAAAGCTTCTTCAGGAATCATGGAGATATTATTGTAGCTGGAGAGAATTTTGGTTGTGGTTCTAGTCGTGAACACGCACCTATTGCTCTTAAAGAGGCAGGTATTTCAGCAATTATTGCTCCTACTTTTGCAAGAATTTTCTATAGAAATGCTTTTAATATGGGTTTACCAATATTTGAACTAAAAGAATCAGCAGAGATTTTAGAGGGAGATACTGTAAAAGTAGATATGGAAAAGGGTGAAGTAATCAACATTACACAGTCTAAAAAATATAAATTTTCTCCAATTCCAGAGTTTATGCAAGAGTTAGTTGATGCAGGTGGACTTATTGAGTTTGCTAAAAAAGAGATAGCAGAAAAAAAGGGATAGAAGATGGGTAGAAATTATAAAATAGGCATAATCAAGGGAGATGGAATTGGTCCAGAGATTGTAGATGAGGCGATTAAAGTTTTAGATGCACTATCTGCAAATATGGGTTTTAATATCTCTTATGAAGATATGCTTATGGGTGGTATTGCAATTGATGAGACAGGTGTTCCATTACCTGAAGAGACCATTCAAGGAGTAAAGAGATGTGACGCTATACTTTTTGGTGCTATTGGTGGTCCAAAATGGGATAATCTTGAACGACATTTACGACCAGAATCTGGTCTTCTTGCTCTTCGTAAATCTATGGGAACATTTGCCAATCTACGTCCTGCCATAGTTTATGATGAGTTAGTTAATGCCTCTACACTAAAATCAGATGTTGTTAAAGGTGTTGACATTATGGTTGTTCGTGAGCTTACAGGTGGAATCTATTTTGGTCAACCAAGAGAGCTTCTTGAAGATAGAGCATACAACACTATGGTCTACAGACGTGAAGAGGTAGAGAGAATTGCACATGTAGCTTTTGAGATTGCAATGAAGCGTGATAAGAGAGTATGTTCTGTAGATAAGGCAAATGTTCTTGAGGTTAGCCAATTTTGGAGAGAAACAGTCATAGAGGTAGCAAAAGATTATCCTGAAGTTGAACTTACACACATGTATGTAGACAATGCAGCAATGCAACTTATTCGAAATCCAAAACAGTTTGATGTTATCTTGACAGGAAATATCTTTGGAGATATTCTTTCAGATGCTGCATCAATGCTTAGTGGTTCTATTGGACTACTTCCAAGTGCTAGTACAGGAAAGGGTGTTGGTCTATATGAACCAATTCATGGCTCTGCTCCCGATATTGCAGGTCAAGGTATTGCCAATCCATTAGCAACTATCTCTTCTGTATCTATGATGTTACGATATGCACTAAATGAAGTTGAAGCCTCCAATAAGATTGATGAAGCAATTAAAAAAGCTCTATCTCTAGGTTACAGAACAGGAGACTTAGGTGCGTATGATGCAAAAGAGATATGCTCTTGTTCAGAGATGGGAGATATTATCGCGAAATACGTTTCAAAATAATCTCTTTATTTTGGAATCGGAAAGCTTTACCTCCGTTATTCGGATGTAAATACGCCGATTCCGAAAATGCAGACTGCATATAAGGAACCGATGGCTTTTAGCCTCGCCACAGAAGATTTATTCTTCTATGCTCTCTTCTTTGATAGGTTTATCTACTGCTTTTGCAATAATTTCAATATAGCACTCTTCCCATCCTGCTAAAACAACATTTGATAGTTCAGTGATTATGTGGTCAAAATCACAATCAAGAGCAAACTCAGCACTTTTACCAAACTTACAATCAAAATCCCAATACATAGTTTTTTTATTTGGTAAATCTTTTTTCTTTTCACGTTTTATATATTTACGAAGCTCATTTTTAATAGCATCAACAGCTCTATCCTTTTTTAACTTCTCTTGTTTAATTTTAAATACTTTTTTCATTTTAAAAACCTTTTATATATTATTTTCGATATTATATCTAAACTTACTATTGGAGTTTAACTCCAATACTATTTAATCTCTAATTGCCTCTCTGTCTAGTTCGCCTGATTTGAGTTTGTTTGTATACTCTGTTAGCATCTTACGAACATCTCCAGACATTATTAGTAATCCAAATAGGTTTGGAATAGCTAGAGCCAAAAATAGTGTAGAGGAGAAATCAACCATTGTTCCTGTATCTGCAACAGTAGCTATTATAATAAAGGCAAGAAAGATTAGTTTGTATATAATTGATGTTTTTGAACCAAAAAGATATACCCATGCTCTCTCTCCATAGTATGCCCATGAAATCATTGTTGAGAATGCAAACATAAATATTGCAAAACCAAGAACAGTTGGAAACCATGATACAACAGAACCAAAAGCTGTAGAGGTTATAACTGAACCCTGTTTTGCTGCAATTGCTGTATCTAGTACCTCTGTTCCACCTAAATATGAACCTGTTAAAATTACTACTAATGCAGTCATTGTACAAACTACAACCGTATCAATAAAAGGCTCATATAGTGAAACTAAACCTTGACGAATAGGATATTTTACTCTTGACGCAGAGTGTGCAATTCCTGCTGAACCCAATCCAGCCTCATTTGAAAATACTGCTCTTTGAAAACCTTGTGCCATTGCTCCAAAGATTCCACCTGCTACAGCATTTGCCGAAAACGCTTCATTGAAAATTAAAGCAAAAGCATCTGGTATAGAAGTAAAATATGTTCCTAAAACCCAAAAGACCATAATCAAATAGAAAATTACCATAACAGGAACAATCTTCTCAGCTACATGTGCGATTCTTTTAATTCCACCAATAATAACTAGACCCGTAATAAATGCCATGAGAAGACCAAATGCCCATGGTGCATCTTTAAAAAAGGATATTTGACCTTGAGCAATAGGAAGAGCTTGTGATATTTGGAATGTATTTCCTGCACCCAATGCTCCAAGTATCATAAAAAATGCAAAAATCATTGCCATTATTTTACCTGTTTTTGCCATGCCTTTATCGGCTAGACCACGAGATAGATACTCCATACCCCCACCCATAATTGTTCCATCTGGTAGAAACTCTCTATATTTCAGGGATAGAGTTACTTCGGTAAACTTTAGTGTCATTCCCAAGAAACCTGCCATAATCATCCAAAAAGCAGCTCCTGCACCACCCAAACTAATAGCAATAGATACAGCTGCAATATTACCAATTCCAACTGTTGCAGATAGTGCTGTTGCTAGTGATTGGAAAGGGGTAATTATCCCTTTATCATCAATTGTTTTATATCTACCTTTTACAATACCTAGAGAGTGTTTAAACATTCTAAGGTTTACAAATCCCATTTTTATGGTAAGGTACACCCCTGCTACAATTAAAATAGCTACAACAAAAGGCATTTTTGTTCCCTCTATCGCTCCAAAGAAGATATCAAACATCATGATGTTATCTACTATATTGTTAAGCGATTGAAAAAAAATATCAATAGATTTAAATATTTCGTTCATTTCTACTCCTATAAGTTAATTTGACATTATATATAAAATATACTATTATTTATAGTAATTATTTTTTTTATCATATCCATAATAGTAACCATCTCCATATCCTATCTTATCTTTTGCACAATTTAGTAAAATTGCTAAATCTTTAATATGTCTATCTTGATATAGATGATTTATGTTTTTTAAAAACTCTTTTTTAGAATATCCAACTCTTAGAATATATAGAACTATATCTCCATAACTTGATAATACTCTAGCCTCACTAACTAATCCTATTGGTGATGTATCTATTATTATATAGTCATAATATCTTTTAAGTTCATCTATTAATATGGATACTCTATTTGAATTGACAAGTTCACTTGGATTATGAGAATTAGAACCATCAAGAATTTTATCTATATTATCTATATCTGTATTTATAATAATATCTTTTAAATTAAACCCTTTTTCTATATAATCACTTATACCTAACTCTTTTGAACTATCTTTTCTAAGGTCAAAATTTAAAATTATGACTCTTTCTGTTCTATTATGTAGACTTATTGCTAGATTATTAGATATTGTACTTTTTCCTTCGCCTGATATGGTTGAAGTTACTACAATAACCATTTTTTGGTTATTATCTATTTTACGAAATTTAATATTTGTGGCAATAGTTCTAAAAGATTCTGCTATGAATGAGCGAGGATTATTTAGCACAATTAGATTTCTTGTCTCTTTTTTCTTTAATTTAGGTATAGTTCCTAAAATAGGTACAGTTGAATGCTCTTTTATATCTTCAATATTTCTAATTGGTGGTTTTCTAAAAATATTTAGGATAAAAGATAAAAGTATCCCTATAACTAAACCAATTATTGCACCTATTGAAATCGAGTTAACAAAGTTAGGTTCTATGGGTGCTTTAGGAAGTAGTGATAAATCTATAATTCTATTTTTATTAACTTTAGCTACTTTTTTTATATTTGACTCTGCCTGTTTCTCTAAGAAGTATTTATAAAACTTCTCATTAAATTTATATCTCCTCTCTAAGTTTAAGAAATTTTGTTGAATTGCTGGTAACTCTTTTAGCTTTTTTTTCTTTTTTTCAATATTATTAGAGATTATTAATTGTTTTCTAACTAGTGCATTTAATATATTATGTATATATATTTTTATGCTCCTATTTATTGAATCTATCTTTCTTGAGAGTTTTATCATTTTAGGATGTAGATCTGTTAACTCTTTTTCTAAAATATCTCTCTCTAATTTTAAATCTTGTAATTTACTTATTAAATTGTTTATATTTGAAGTATCTATATCTAATCCAATAACTGAAATAGTATCTAATGGATACCCTTCTATAATTTTATTGTATATGTTATTTAACATAGAGATTTGCATCTCTAATATATTATCTTGTGATTCCAAACTAGATAGAGATTTTGATACATCTATGGTTGTTTCTGATAAATCTACTATTTTAATCTTCGATTTAAATTGTTCCATCTCTCTTTCTGAATCTTTTAAATTCTTTTTAACTATAGATAACTGTTGTTTTATAAATGTAAGTGTCTTTTCCTCATCTTGTGTCTTCAATTTTATATTTTGTTTCATATATGTTTTAGTTAAAGCATTAACAAATTTTTTAGCTCTTAATGGAATTGTATCTCTATATACAACTCTAATCATATTTACTTTATCTGCAAATTGAGAGACTTCTATAAGATTATTTCTTACTACTTCGGCATAATTATTTATATTATAATCAACAAATTCATAACTTTTATATTGGAAATTAGCAGATGTACGAGATATTTTTATTTCAAAATAGTCTGTTTTAACTAATTTACCATATTGAAACTCTTTTTTAAATATAATTGATTTCCCATCACTGTTTATAACATTAACCTCTAGCATATATGAACTATTGTCTATATTGTGTAGTTTAAAGATTAAATCTTTACCTTTTATAATATATACAGATATTGGTGAATATAGATACAACTCAAATCTCTTACTCCACTTACCTATTCCCCAAATATGTGTAGTTAAGTTTACTTTCTTCATAGCATCTAAAATAATAAAACGTGATTTTAAAATAGCCATTTGAGTATTTATATCTCTTGATACACCACCTTTTAATGCCTCTTTTAAAATATCATCACCACTAGAACGATTTTCATTTGTATTTATCTCAATAGTTGTCTCTGCACTATATATTTCAGGTTTGTAGTAAAAAATCCTAAAAGACCATGCAATAGTAGCTGAAGTTACAATAATAATCAACCATTTATAGTACCATATTACGTTAAAAATGTCTCTAAAGCTAATATCTTTTATCTCATTCTCCTCCTCTTCTATATTCATATACATATCTCCTTTTACATAAATTTTAAAAATATCTTTTTAATATAATTTTTTATCTTTCTCATTAAAACTATTCTATACCACTCTAAATTATCTTCTGACCAATGTTCTGGATGTATATTTACCATCATATCTATATCTTTTGTACTCTTTATATGATATATAATATCTTCTGTATTGGAAATTTTAATATTTAATTTACTATTAACCCTATCTCTTAGATTGACACTCTCATCTCCCCAAGCTCTTCCTGCATCTGTAATATATAAAATAGTATTAAAATCAAAGTCAAAATATGGTTCAGATAGAATATTATATTTTTTGTAATCATATCTATTCCATAAATCTCTACTATCATACTTAGAGGTTGGTCTTCCATGCATGGCAATATTTTTAACAGGATAAAACTCTCTTAAAATAGTTAAATTTCTATCAAAATCTACTATTGCCTCTTCAAAATTACCTTTTTTTTCTGCTAGTGACTCATAGTGATAACCAATTTCATGACCCAATGAAGCAATCTCTTGTATGATATCTGGTTTTAATGTTGATGGTATAGTTCTAAAATAGTATGTTGCCTTAATGCCCATTTGAGCCTCTAGTCTCGCCATAGATAGAGACCTTAATGGATTTCTATCTACATCATGCCTTATTATTATAAAAGGTTTTTTTACATCAAAGTCATTTAAAAAATAATCTTCTACTCTAAGAGTAGAGTAACTATTTTCTACAAGAGAGGTAAGAAATTTTTTATATATTTTGTGTGTAAAATCTCTCATATCTATCTCTTTTTAAAATATTCAGTTACATAGTCAATTAAGAATTGTGTTACATCTATCTTTTCACTCAACATTTTCTCTCTTTTCTTTTTAAACTTCTCTTCTAAAGAGGGGATTTTACTTAACTCAATAGCCTTATCAATAGCTATCTTTCCACTTTTATAGTGATATAGAAGAGAGTATCTCTCTTGCTCTTTAATTGTCTCTGCTTCTATAGAGTTTATATATATAGCAGGAGTTCCAAGCATGGCACACTCACTAGCCATTGTTGCTCCCTCTCCAACAAAAAGAGTTGCATTTGCCATTAGATTATGAATCTTATACGGTTCTATTGTTAGTTGATATTTTTTCCACTCTTCGGGCAACTCCCCCTCTGATGTAATAAAAATTTTTGCATATTCAGAGAGTTTCTCTATTAGTTTTCTCTTATCATCAAAAGAGATACCACTTTGACCAATATCATGAGAAGCATTCCATGATACAAATCTAATAATGACATATTTATCTCCTTTATCTATTTTCAAATCTTTATATATTGAATCATCACTTTTAAACCAATTTGGATGTAGATATGCCAACTCATGATAGCCATCATATTGAACAATTTTATCTCTATCTATATTTATACCTTCTGGAATTTTTGAAACAAATACCTTTTGAGTGAATGGTAGATAGAGTCTTACCTGTTCCATATTGAATGTATCTTCAAAGGTAAAGTGTGGCTTTCTTAACACTGATGAGGCATGTGCTGAATACATTGAACCTGCACTTAGAAATAGATTTGGTTTAAATTTTATAGCTATAGCTATCTCTTGCAAACCAAACTTTAATAGACCAAAAATTTTACCTTTTGTAGAGTTAAACTTTCTTCCAAAAGATTTATATTCAAATCCATAATGCTCCAATAGGGAAATCTCAAACTCTTTATCTCTACATGTAAATAGAACCTCATCTCCACGTAATATCATATATTTTGCAAAATTTTTAAATAGGTGAACATGTGCAGGGTGTCCTATATCAATTAATATTTTCATTTTCCATACCTTATTTTTTTATATATTTTTTTATCTTTTGTCTTTGCATAATTAAAAAAGTTATCATTCCATATTCTCATATATGGAACCAACTCTCCTCCAAATTTTCTGTAGAACTCCTCTACACCTAGTAACATAGAGCCTTCAAAATCGTAGTAGTCACATCTATTATGAAAATATCTAATACTATGTGCTACGATATAGGCATTTGCACCTCTTATCTCTTTTTCTATATCTATCCCATTTAAAAGTAGATATGATGATTTATCCTCATAAACCATTCCTAATACTGAGATACAGTTATCATCTTCATCATATGCACCAAAAGAGACAAAAGAGCCTTGCTCTTTTAGCCTCTCTGTAAATCTATTTAGCTTCTCTTTTTTAAATGGAGCTTTGCTACCTTGTCTTAAAAATGTTTTATTTACAACATCCCATAAATCTTCAAAAGGTATATTGTCTTTAATCTTTACCTCTTTTTTAATTGCATTTTTTATATTTCTTTTAATGTTATGGTGAAAATTACTCTCTATCTCCTCTATCTTTTTAGCTCTATTATCTATTTTATATGTATATCGTGTCTGTTGAGTAAAACCATACCAAGAGAGAGGTATCCAATTTTTAAAGTTTGGATGAAAGTAGTAGTCAAAAGATTTTATCTTTTTAAGTTCTTGGCTCAATAGCTCTATATATTTATACTCTTTAGATACAACTTTATGTCTATTTCCCTCTATATTATTTACAAGTAAAACTCCTAGATATTTATCAAGCATAGGATTAGCATAGGTATTTATCTCATTTTTAGCTAAAATAATTCCAGAGAGTATTTTACCATCTTCCATAACAGATAAAATCTTATAATCAACCTCTAAAATATCAAGATACCAACTCTTATTGAATATAGAACCTTGTGGCGATTTATCTACAAAACTATTCCACAAATGGTAGTTATCTTTTTCTATATATTCTATATTCATTTTGCTACCCTATCTAACCATAAATTTAAATTTATCCATTTCCAAATATCCCTAGAGCAGTTAATCTCTCCATTTAGATGTTTTTGATACATCTCTTTTGCTCTCTCTATATCTATATATTTTTCTAATTTTGGATTTGGTTCATCTAGTATCTCCTTAATCATATCTTGAAACTTCTCTTCTCTAAACCACTTATCTTCTGGTGTCTCAAAACCTATTTTATCATATCGTAATCTCAACTTTTTTGGAAGAATAGATTTCATAGACTCTCTTAATATATATTTTGTAAGTCCCTTTTTTATGTAGTTATCATTAGGCAGGGAGAGAGTCTGCTCAACAACTCGATAGTCTAAGAATGGAACTCTTGATTCAATAGAGAATCTCATTGAGTTTAAATCTGACCATTTCAGTAGATGTTCCAATTTATGTTCAAAATGATTTAGCATTGACTCTTTAAGTGTTTTTGCTCCATATATCTCTTGGGATAGAGTGCTACTATCTTTATATTTCATGTAAAAGTCATCTTTTATATATGATGCAACTTTTACTCTTAATTTTGTTTTTAGCTTTTCAGGAAGAAGAAAGAAGAGAAGTGTTTTTATCCCAAATAGAGATTTATGTTTATGAAGATAATATAGTACCTCTTGTGAAAATTTGAAAAGAGATAGAGATGTTAATAACTCTTTAAAATAGAAACCATAAAAGTAGTGATACCCAGCTAACTGTTCATCTGCACCCTGTCCATCAAGAGTTACCACTGCATGTTTTTTTGCTAATTTCATCACATAATATTGTGCATAGATACTTGTTGTAGGAACAGGTTCATCTAAATACTCAATCATATCTCTAATATCACTATATAACGTATCTGCTGTTGGAGTTGTAAAGTGCATATTATTTAGATATGGTCTCATCTCATCTATAAATTGACTCTCATCTCCATTCTCTCCTATTCCATATACTGCTGAAAAAGAGTTAATATCCTCTATCTTAAGTTTTTTTGCAATTATAGAGATGATTGTTGAAGAGTCTAATCCACCACTTAAACATACACCTACAGGGACATCTGACCTCAATCTTAGCTCTATTGATGATGTTAGAAGTTCAAGATACTCTTTCTCATTAATGGGTTCTTTATTGCAATTCTCTTTTAAATCATACCATCTCTTTAAATTAAAATTACCATTCTCAATAGTAAATGAGTGTGAATGGGGGATTTTTTTTATTTCGTTATAAAATGTATTAACTGCATAATCAGTTCTATTAAATGCTAAATAGTCAAATATACTCTGTTCATTAATAGTTAAAGAGTCTGTAATAACTGAACTTATGGCTTTTATTTCAGAAGCAAAAATTAATCTATCTCTATCTTTATAGTAATAGAGTGGTTTTATACCAAATCTATCTCTTGCTCCAAAAATTTTATCTCTCTTTTGGTCATATATCACAAATGCCCACATTCCATTTAACTTATTTAGAGACTCCTCTCCCCACTCTTGGTATGATTTTAAAAGAACCTCTGTATCTGTATCTGTATGAAATATGTAACCCTTACCTTTCAACTCCTCTCTTAATTCAATATAGTTATATATCTCTCCATTAAAAATAATTATTAAGTTATTATCATCACTAAACATAGGTTGGTGTCCAGCAGAAGATAAATCTATAATACTTAATCTAACAAATCCTAACCCTGTACTATTTTTAATAAAATATCCATTATCATCAGGACCTCTATGTTCTATTGTTTTCATCATGGTAGTTAATGTTTTACTATTAACCTTATCTCCATCAAATCTAATCTCTCCAACTATACCACACATTATTTTTTATCCTTAATGTCTATATATATATCTATTAATCTTTTTGCAATTATCTCTTCTTTTAAATGGGCTATATCTTCTCTACCTGTAGTTCTTCTATTAAAATTTAATGCTTTCTCTATTTTTTCTCCAAAATCTTTGTAGTCAAAACTAGATATATAGCACCCTTTACTCTTTTTTATCACATCTTTTACATCTCCCACATCTGTAGATACAATTGGTATATTACATGCCATACTCTCTTTGATTGCATTTGGACTACCCTCCCAAAGGCTAGATAGTACAATAACATCAGCCGAGTTATAGTAGTATGGAACTAGCCTATTTGGCACATCAAATAGAGAGTGTAGCTCTACATTAGGATTATTTATATATTTGATAGCATCTTCTACTAACTTGAAATTTTTTTCAACCCTTTGAGGATTAGAGGTAAATAATATATGTTTTTTATCTCTATTCCATCTAGTTATCTTTAGAGCCTCTTTTTTATATATTGGTTTAAATCTATCCATATTTACTCCATTTGGAACTATTGCTACATCTTTTTTTCCAAAAGAGATATACATATCTTCAGATTTTACAATGGTTTTTTTCCAAGATAGTGAGTAGAAGATATAGATAATCCATTTAAACCAAACTTTTGCCTTTACATCATCTCCCATCAAAGAGACCACTAAAGGTTTTGCTCCAGAAAATGATGCAACAATTCCCGAAATCCAATAGTGTGCATGTATCACATCGTATCTATTCTCTTTTAATTTATCTCTAAGAGTAAAAACTGCTCTTAAATAACCTTTTATTCCTTTTCCTTTTATTGGAAAATACTCTACTCTTATGCCCTCTTTTTCAAGGGAGTTACCTTGATTTTTTACTATTGGACTGATAGTATTGTTTTTTCCATTTCCACTACTTACAAATAATATTTTCATTTTTTTAATCCTTTCATCTCATATTCCATCCAAGGATAATGAGTGTTAACATTGATATTGAACTAAAAAAGAAACTTTTAAATAGTCTCTTTCTTTTTATTATTATGATATTGCTATCATATTGATACATAAACCAAAAAGCTACAATAAATACATATGGTATATGTGGTAATGCCACTCTAAGTTCCATTCCATCCATTAAAAAAGCTAATGCACCCATTTCAAAAATAGTAAAGAGTACTATTTTATATATGGTTGACTCTTTTAATTTAATTATAAAAAACACTCCTATCCAAAATGGTATTGAAAGCATTACTCTATATATTAGCCCTGGTGTATAGAACATTGTTAATATTTTAGTTGGAGATAATACAGTAGGTATTGGTCCAACTGTTTGTGATAGAATATTTACAGCATAGGTAAAACCCAATCCTCCAATTACCATATTTTCACTCTCTCTTGCTTCAATAAGTGAATCAACACCCCCATTTGTATACTCATCTACATGTTCACTTGCTACACCACCAATAACCACATATGTTATAGCTCCAATAAAAGCAAAAAGTTTTAAAATTTTTTTACCCTCTATCGCAAACAGAGTTCCTAATCCTATTGAGCCTAGCAATAGATAAGCAACAGCAGGTCTAAATAGGAAAATTAATCCCCAAAAGATAGATGCTACAATTAGTATAAATATATTTTTACTATCTTCAAAACGATAATAGAAAACAACTGCTAATAAAACCGTCATAACCATAAAGCTCTCTTTCAACCCAGAGGAGTGGTAAAATAGTGTAAAAGATGATATTGAGTAGCTTAACGATGATAAAAATGCATATCTTCTTGACATAAAGTGTTTTGCTAAATCAAACATACCAAAAGCTGTTATGACTCCAACGATAAGATAGAATCCATTTACAATTAAGTTGGATTGTACAATTTGATATAGTGGATATAGTATCAATATCATTCCTAAATCATCAACCTCCATAAAAGTCAAATAGTATTCAACCCCTTTAACAAATCCCATCTTAGACATTTTAACAACATTTGAATGGTAAAATAATGCATCTGAGACACTAAAAACAAAAAAGTTTTTATCATATATATATGAAATAAAGTTTGCTAAAGCTACAAAGATTAGAGAGTATAGGATAACCATTATCCCTAAATTTTCATATCTATAAAAATATCTTTTTTGTATAGATGTTAAATATATAGTATAAAAATATGTTATGACACTAACTACTGCATAGAAATTTATCATTAAATATCTCTCTGAAATATTCATTGATAGAACAAAATATAGTATAAAAGATATTATTATGTATGTTTTATTAATGACATTAAGCATATTTTTAACTCTATTCTATAGGGATATATCTGAATTTTCAAGCCATATGGCAAAGTTTAATAATTTCCATAATATATATCCATTATCTTTTTTGCCATCTATATGTTCTTGCATAATTATCTCTATCTGATTACTATATATCTGAGAATTTCGTAAAGTTTGAACCATAAAATCTCTCATTGATGTTCTTAACCAATACTCAAAAGGGACACTAAAACCTCTTTTTGCTCCATACAAAATTCTATTTGGAACAACACCCTCAAAAGCTTTTTTCAGAAGATACTTTTTATCTTTTCCTTTTACTTTATATGATGCTGGTAAGCTCATGGCATACTCTGCTAGATTATTATCAATAAAAGGAACTCTTACCTCTAAACTATTTGCCATTGTTGCTCTATCTACCTTCTCAAAATATAAATCTGGCAAAATAATATTTGTATCTGTAAACAGTGCTCTATTTGCTGGGTCTAAATCTTTAAACTCTTTATAGAAATACTCATATCTTTTAAATGGATTTACTCTATCTAGCTTTTTTTGTATACTTTCATTAAAATATCTTTTGGGGTCTTCATCAAACATCTCTTGGGATAAAATATATGCCATCTCTCTACTAGGGTTATCTTGATATAGTGCATATAGGAATCTAAGTCCTCTATATTTGGAACTATTCTTAGGTATTATTTTTTTTAAAATTGTAAATAATTTTGATACTCTTTTTACTGTTGAGTAGTGATGTAATCTAATATATCTATGATACCCAGCAAAAAGTTCATCTCCTCCATCTCCTTGTAAAATAACTTTCTCTTCTCCTTTTAGCTCTCTACTCATTAAATATAGTGGTATGTTTGCTGCATCTCCAAAAGGTTGGTCAAAAGATAGATTTAATTTTTTTACGACATCTATTATATCTCCACCCTTTATCTCTATCTCATGATGTTCTGTTCCAAAATAGTTAGCAATAAACCTTGCATTATCTAACTCATTTACACCTTTATCGAAGTCAAATCCAGCAGAAAATGTCTTTATCTTCCCTTTATAATGTTTTGTAGCATAGGCTGTAATAGCAGTAGAATCAACTCCCCCACTTAGAAATATTGATATAGGAACATCTGATATTAGTTGTCTCTTTACAGACTCTTCAAAAAGCTCCCTTGTTTTAACAATAGCCTCTTTTAATGTATCTGTTGTAGGAGATATTTTATAGTTTAATTTATATGATTCTATATTAAATTTATTACTATTTAAATCATACTCTATATAGTGTCCTGCTTCAACTCTCTTTATGCCTTCATAGAATGTAGTCTCTCCTAGAGTTGTAGCAAAATGCAGATATTCATAAAATCCTTGATAGTCCAACTTCTCTTCAATTTTTCCAGAAGCTAGAAGAGATTTTATTTCAGAAGCAAAGAGAAAGGTATCTTTATTGCTATAATAGTATAGTGGTTTAACTCCAAATCTATCTCTTACTAAATATAGCTTTCTCTTTTTTTTATCATAGATAGAGAATGCAAACATACCATTTAGTTTTTCAAATAGTTCAATACCCCAAAAAGCAAACCCTTCTAATATAACTTCCGTATCACTCTCTCTTTTAAATATAACTCCATTTTTTTTAAGCTCCTCTTTTAACTCTAAGAAGTTATAAGTCTCTCCATTGTAGACTATGATATAGTTTTTATTATCACTAATCATAGGTTGATTTGATTTCTTATCTAAATCTAAAATAGAGAGTCTAGTATGTCCTAAACCAATATTTTTATCTTTAAATATATCTTGGTTATCAGGACCTCTATGGGCTAGAGAGCTATTCATCTTCTCAATATCAATATTATCTTTAGATACATATCCACATACTCCACACATTATATCTTCTCCTTGTTGTATAGTTTAATATAGGAACTTGCACACTTCTCTATGCTGTATTTCTCTTTAAATAGTGATATATTATTCTCTTTTATTTTTTCTACCTCTTTATCTTTTAAATTTAAAAATAGGTTAACTGCTTCTAGTAGAGCCTCTTCTGATATATCTTTGGCTAAAAATCCATTTTTTTTATCTTCTATAATCTCAACTAATCCTCCAACAGGAGTAGAGATAATTGGTAATCCTACCATTAGTGCCTCCAATACAACTATTGGTAACCCCTCTCTAATAGAGGATAGAATAAGTGCATTAGAGTGTTTCATATACTCTATAATATTCTCTTTTGCACCAAGATATATAATGTTAGGATTTTTATTGTCCATAACAGAGTTGTATATCTCTTGGGTAGAAGTAGTATCTTTTCCAATCATAAGTAACTTTATATTTTCATCTTTTAGACTATTGAATGTATCTAATAGTAGAGGTATATTCTTCTCAACATTTAACCCTCCTACAAATAAAAAAAATTTAGTTTTATCATTTAGTTTGTATAAATTAATCTCCTCCTCTACTATATCTCTCTCATTATGAGAGATACCATTGTTAATTACACTAAATTTAAGATGAGGATATTCTCTACTAAACTCACTTTTAATTGTTTGACTCAAAGTTACAAACTCTATATCTTTAATAAAATTTAATTTTGAATTAAATATTTTTCTATCTTCTCCATTATTAAAATTACTATGAATTGTATATATATATTTAACTCTTCTAAAAAGAGGTATTATGAAAAGAAAATATTTTAATGTAGATATTAGATGAATATGAACTACATCTGGTCTCTCCTCTTTTACTATTTTAATAAGTCTATAAATAAGATTGGGAGTAAAACCTTTCCTCTTATGTAACTCTATTAATTTTATATTTTTTCTTAGCTTTTTTGGAAAAAACATCCACTCTTGAATATCTCTAAAACTAATTAAAATAATCTCATTATCTTTAGATAGCTGATTTGAGAGTTCAACAATTAACTTCTCTGCACCACCATTACCTAATT
>CAMZNQ010000257.1 GCA_947313765.1 uncultured Sulfurovum sp. | reverse complement strand
GAACACCCCTATCTAGGTATTTTCTTCTTGTTTGTTGTGACGGTAGTAGCATTTAACGCAACTCTAATCGCGGCACGATTTGTGAGTAGGAAATTAGCAAAGCTTGATACTGAGAAGTTAAAGCTAACCATCTATGAGTGTGGACCAGAGGTAACGAAACAGCCGAATACTATTTCGACTCAATTCTACCTTATAGCACTTCTATTTATTCTATTTGATGTAGAGATAATCTTTATGTTCCCTTGGGCTATTGATTTTAAACTACTTGGTTGGTTTGGATTTGCAGAGATGGTTCTGTTTATCGTACTTTTAACAATTGGATTTATTTACGCATGGAAAAAAGGAGCACTTGAATGGCACAGCATCAAGTAAATTACGCATCAGCTGGTGGTTTACCTGTAGCATTGACTACAGTTGACCACTTAATTAACTGGGGTAGAAGTAACTCACTTTGGCCTTTGACCTATGGACTCGCATGTTGTGCGATTGAGATGATGGCATCGGGTGCATCACGTTATGACTTTGATAGAATGGGAACTATCTTTAGAGCATCTCCAAGACAATCTGATGTGATGATTTTAGCAGGGACACTATCTAAAAAACACTCAGAGTTTGCAAGAAGACTCTATGACCAGATGACAGAACCAAAATGGGTTATCTCTATGGGTTCATGTGCTAACACAGGTGGAATGTTTAACACATACGCAACGGTACAAGGTGTTGATAGAATTATTCCTGTTGATATATACCTTCCAGGTTGTGCGCCTCGTCCTGAAACTTTACAGTATGCATTGATGATGCTTCAAAAGAAGATTAGAAGAGAGTCTGCAAATATGAACAATAATACAAAACAGAACTTAAGGTTAATATAATGAGAAAATATGTACCAAAAGATAATGTTCAAGGAAAAGCATACTATACAGATAGATACCATGTTGTTCCAACGACTCCAAGAGAAGATGTAAGTAGTGATGAAGTTTTTGCAAAACAGCTAGAGATTTTAAGCTCTAAAGTTGAAGTAAAAAGAGCAGAGATTCAATTAGGTCAGATGATAGTTGAGATTAACCATCAAGATAATTTTAAAGCACTAGAGGTTTTAAAAAATGAGTGTGGTTATGCTATGTTGAGTGAGATGAGTGCTGTTGATTACCTTGCTAAAGATGGTAACTTTGAAGTCTTTTATCAGATGTTAAACCTTAAAGAGGTTAAGAGAATGCGTTTGGTAACGAGAATCGAACAAGGTTTGGCTGTTGAGTCTGTTGTTCCTCTATATAAATCTGCAAACTTTGCAGAGCGTGAGATGTTTGATATGTTTGGAATTGTATCAAATAACCACCCATATATGAGAAGAATACTTATGCCTGATGATTGGGAGGGGTATCCACTTCTTAAGACTTATCCTTTACAAGGAGATGAGTTTGCTTCATGGTATGAGGTAGATAAGATATTTGGAAAAGATGCTAGAGAAGCAATTGGACCTGAAAATAGAGACCCTGCTAGAATAGATAGATATGATACAAAACGTTTTTCAAGAGTAGGATATGAAGTTGAGTTTGGTGCTGATATTTCAAAAGGTGAAACCAAAACAGCAATTGAGTACTCTAAGACATTCTTGGTTGATTATCAAGAAGCTGATGGTGTAAAACCAGCAGAAGATAGAAAGTAGAGGGAGGAAAACTATGCAACAACCAAATAAACTATCCCCATTTTTTGAAAACCTCAATTTTGAGCGTGATGACAATAGAATGGTTATTAACTTTGGGCCACAACACCCATCGGCACATGGTCAGTTAAGACTTGTACTAGAGCTTGATGGAGAGCAGGTGGTTAAAGCCTATCCAGATATTGGTTATCTTCATCGTGGTATTGAAAAGATGGCTGAAAATATGACATATAATGAGTTTTTACCTACAACAGATAGACTCGATTATATTGCATCAACTTCAAATAATTATGCTTATGCATTAGCTGTTGAGAAACTACTAGGAATTGAAGCTCCACGAAGAGCTCAAGTTATTAGAACAATTCTTTTGGAGATAAATAGAATCATCTCACACCTATTCTTTGTTGCAACACATGCACTAGATGTTGGAGCGATGTCTGTATTCCTATATGCATTCCGTGAACGTGAATTTGCAATGGACTTAATGGAAGATTATTGTGGTGCTAGACTTACTCACTCTGCTGTTAGAATTGGTGGTGTTCCACTAGACCTACCAGAGGGTTGGATGGCTCAAATGAGAAACTTCTGTAATACTGTTGATTATGAGCTAGAGCATACCTATAATGCACTTTTAGAAGAGAATAGAATATGGAAAATGCGTCTTGAAGATGTTGGAGTAATATCTCCTGAAGATGCTCTTAGTTGGGGTTGTACAGGCCCAATGTTAAGAGGTTCTGGTATTGCTTATGATATTAGAAAAGAAGAGCCATATGAGCTATATTCTGAATTAGATTTTGATATTCCTGTAGCAGATACAAATGACTCTTATGGTCGTTACCGATTATATATGGCAGAGATGAAAGAGTCTACAAAGATTATTCGTCAATTGATTTTGAAATATGATGAGACAGAGCCACAGTTAATGGCACATGCTCCTCAATATATATCTGCTCCAAAAGAGGAGATAATGACTCAAAACTATGCACTAATGCAACACTTTGTACTTGTTACTCAAGGTATGAGACCTCCAAAAGGGGAAGTATATGTTCCAACAGAGTCTCCAAAAGGGGAACTTGGATTCTATATTAAATCAGAAGGAGAACCTTATGCTTATAGACTTAAGTGTAGAGCACCATCTTTCTTCCATACAGGATTACTTCAAGAGATTTTAGTTGGAACATATATAGCAGACGTTGTTACAATCATTGGTTCAACCAATATTGTATTCGGCGAAGTTGACAGATAGGAGAGAGATATGCAAAGATATGATTTAAGACATTTACATGAAGACTTCTATGACAGAATGGGAGAACTTATTGAATCAGGATTAAAAGTTGGTGAAGTTGGTATTTTTCTCTTTGAAGTAGGAGATTTTTCACATATTCAAAAATCTGCTGATTTTATTAGAGATTTAAACCATGACCTAATGAACTCTTTAAAATTTAATGAGGTTGATTGGACAATTGTTGTTAAAAAAGTCTCTGATGAAGAGAGAGCTAAACGTAAAGAGGATGCTATTAAAGCTGAAAAGTTAGCCGAAGAGAAGAGAATTGAAGCTGAAAAATTAGCAAAAGAGAAAGCAGAAGCTAAAGCAAAGGCAGATGCAGAGAAAAAGGCAAAAGCAGAAGCAGAAGCGAAAGCTAAAGAAGAGGCTGAAGCTAAGGCAAAAGTAGAAGCAGAAGCAAAAGCTAAAGAAGAGGCAGAAGCTAAGGCAAAAGCAGAGGCTAAAGCAAAAGCAGAAGCAGAAGCTAAAGCTAAAGAGGAGGCTGAAGCTAAGGCAAAAGCAGAAGCAGAGGCTAAAGCTAAAGAGGAGGCTGAAGCTAAAGCAAAAGCAGAAGCAGAAGCGAAAGCTAAAGAAGAGGCTGAAGCTAAGGCAGAAGCAAAAGCTAAAGAGGAGGCTGAACAGTTTGTCGAAAAGACAAAAGCAAAAGCTAATACTCAAAAAACTCCTGTAAAAAAAACAACTACTACAAAAAAAGCACCTGCTAGAAAAAAGGGTAAATAATGTCTAGGTTACTATTCTCTACTTGGAGGGATGAGTTTATCGACAACCGTGGTAAACCATCAGATGAGTGGAGTGAGTCTGGATTTAAATTACCTGAAACGTATCATGGAGAGCGTGAGTCAAAAGCATTTATTGGTTGGGACGGTGTAGCTATCTTCGATGAAGATATAGATGCAGTTATATTAGCAACAACCTATGCAGCTCAATACCAAGAGTATTCAGAAGCATGTGGGCGTTGTGCTCCAGGGCGTTGGGGTGGTAGAATCCTATACGACTTACTCGACAAAATAGCAAGAGGAGAGGGAACTCATGAAGATGTATCACATCTTAAAGAGATTTCTCAAACAATGATGGTTACATCAAAATGTGAAATTGGAAAGACTGTTCCTAAACCTATTTTAGATTTAATGGAACACTATAAAGAGCAGTTTGATACCTGTATTGATGCTCAAATACCATCTATTCATTACGATTCAGATATATCATACATAGCAAAAGTAACTGCACCTTGTACCGATATGTGTCCTGCAAGTGTTGATATTCCTGCATATATTGAGGGTGTTAGAGATATGGTGTTTACGGATTCTCTAGCAGCAACACGTCAAACCATGCCATTGGCACACACTTGTGGTCGTGTCTGTCCTCACCCATGTGAAGATGCTTGTAGAAGAATGAATCTTGATGAACCAATCTCTATTATGGAGCTTAAACGTTTAGGAGCTGACTATGAGACTGACCATGAAGTACCTTGGTTACATCCAGTTGAGCCAAAACCTTTAAGAGATGATGGTAAAAAAGTAGCGATTATTGGAGCTGGTCCTGCTGGATTAACAGCTGCCTACTACTTAGCACTAGAGGGAATTAAAGTTCATATCTTTGAAGAGCTACCTGTAAATGGTGGTGAAGTTGCTGTTGGTGTTCCTGAATATAGAATGCCTATTGACAAATACAATAAAGATATTGACTTAGTTTTAGAGATGGAGGCTGTAACCATTAGTAATAATTGTCGTGTTACAGCAGAGATGCTTAAAGATATTCACGAAGAGTATGACGCAACACTACTTGGATTTGGGGCTAGACTATCTAAAAAGGTTAGAGCCAAAAATGAAGACCCAAGTAAAGATGGATACTGGGGTGCAATAGATATGCTAGACAAGGTTAACTTATGGCATAAATATGGTATTGGTAGTCCTGCATCTAATGAGCTTAAAGATAAAACCGTTGTCTGTGTTGGTGGTGGATTTACATCTATGGATGTTGTTCGTTGTTCCATTCGAGAGGGTGCTAAAAAAGTTATTATGCTCTATCGTCGTGATGAGAAGACCATCATCCGAAATACAACCTATGAAGAGTATCATGAAGCTGTTGAAGAGGGTGTTGAGTTTATCTTCTATTCATCTATTGAAGAGATTTATGATGATGGAGAGAAACTTACCAAACTAAAGGTAAATAAGTTTGACTTAGTACCAGACCCAAATGGTGGAAGAGCTCAACTTGTAAAGCAAGAAGATGGAGATTTTGATATAGATATTGACTATCTAATCCCTGCTGTTTCTCAATCACTAGATACACAGATATTACCAGAAGAGTGGGATATTAAGATGACATCTTGGAACTCAATCGCAACCAATGGTAAAGATTATATGACCTCAAAAGAGGGACTTTTCGCTGCTGGAGATTGTGAATATGGTCCAATGACTATTGTAAATGCAGTTGGTCAAGCAAGACGTGCAGCCTCTGTTATTAGTCGATATATCTATGATGGTAAATGTACACTTCTTGATGATGAGATTATGGAAGACCATTTAGCTCGTCTAAGAGTATATGATAAAAATGAGAAGATTACAGGTTGGATGCCAGGTATTCCACGTCAAGAGAGTGAAAAACTTGGAGTTGATGAACGTAAAGATAATCAAAAAGAGGTAAATCTTGGATTTACAGGTGAAGAGGCGATAAGTGAAGCAGAGCGTTGTATGCGATGTTACTACATATCGATGGTGGCAGTCTAATGATCAGTAGAAGAGATGTAGAACCAAAAGCTATTACTCTAACAATTGATGGTAAAAGTTGTTCAGGAGTTTTTGGTCAAACGATTTTAGAAATTGCTCGTGAGAATGACATCTATATCCCAACTATGTGTTATCTTACAAAAACATTGCCAATCGCTTCTTGTAGAATGTGTATTGTTAATGTTGAGGGTGTAGATGGAGTTATCTTATCTTGTCAAGAGAAAGCAACTGATAGTGCTGTAATTACTACAAATAATGATGAGCTTTTCAAAGAGCGTCAGAGTATAATGAAGCTTTATAATGTAAACCACCCTTTAGAGTGTGGTGTATGTGATAAGAGTGGAGAGTGTGATTTACAGAACAAAACTATGGAGTTTGGTGTAAGTGGACAGAACTTTACAACTAAAGAGCCTCATAGACCTGTTCAAAATTGGGGTGTAATATCCTATGACCCTGCTCTTTGTATCATGTGTGAGAAGTGTGTTCGTGTCTCAACAGAGATTACAGGAGATGAAGCCTTAAAGGTTAAGTTTGGTGGATACTCCTCAACGATTGAGAATGTAAAGCAAGATAAAAACTATAAGACACTCGGAGAAGCTGCAGCTGTATGTCCTGTTGGGGCATTGGTTGATAGTCGTTTTAAATATAGTTCAAATGCTTGGGAACTAACACAGATTCCATCAACTTGTCCTCACTGTGGTGGTGGTCATGATGTGATTTATGAGGTTAAAAATGGAGAGATTTATCGTGTAAGTAATACAGCTGAATTCTCTACCATGTGTTCTGCTTCTCGTTACGGTTTTGATATTGCAAACAGAGATGTTAAAAAAGATGAAACAGCATTCAAATCTGCACTTAAAGCGTTTGAATCTGCAAAAACAATTATCTTTTCTAACGAAATCTCAAATGAAGAGGCACTAATTTTACAAAAGCTAAAAGAGGATAGAGGCTATACGCTAATATCTCATGAGGCTAGAGCCTACCAGAAGTTTATGAGAGCCTATGGAACTATTAGTGTTAAATCACTCTATGGTGGTTCTTTAGATACATTATCTAAATCAAGAGCTGTTATTGTAGTGGGAACACGTCTAAACGATGATGCTCCTATTGTGAAATATCATGTTAATATGGCTTCAAAATGGCATAGAGCAAGAGTTGCATATATGCATCCTATTGAGGATTTAGAGCTTAAAAATATTGTAACACAGTTCATTAAATATGAGGCAGGTTCAGAAGAGGGTGTTATTGCTCTATTGGCAGATACTCTATTAAAAGATATTGAACTTCCTCAAAACATTGGAGCAATACTTGATGATTTAGATATTGGAAATCTATCTGCTGAATCTAATGTGGGAGAGGAGGAGTTAGAGGCTCTTCAGAAATCTCTTATCAAAAAGGTTGGTTTATCATTAGTTGTTGGTTCTGATTTATACTCACATCCAAGAGCTGAAAATATTGCAAAAATAGTTGCTCTTCTTGAAAAGTATGCAGGATTTAATGTGATTTGTGTTCCACCTGCTGGAAATGGAATGGGGATTTCACAAATTTGTGATTTAGATGATGAGATAGAGGGGTCAACTATTGGTTACAATGTAAAAGGAGACTTTACTCTATCTTCATTTGGAGATGGTGATTTAGATATGCCTAGCTTTACTCAACAAGAGGGAACATTAACATCAGTAGATAAACGAGTTACCTCTATGAATGTTGTTGTTGAGTATGGGGGGTATATATTAAATGATATTGCTAACTCTCTTGGATTAAGTGCAACTTATACCATTGATTATACAAAAGAGTTACCAAAATCAAAAGGGTATAGAGATATAGAGTTTGATAATTTAACTAATTATTTTGATGCTAAAGGTAATGAGCATAGAGGTTATATCTTAGATGAGGTTGAAGTTGATATTGAAACTTCAATAGAAGATGTAGAAGAGATGAGTGCTTTTGATGGAACAGTTGTATATAATTGTAACCCACAAGAACACTTCTCTCCCTTAACAGCAAAATCTAGCAATCTAACCAAAGACTCTTATCTTGTAGGCTCACAACAGTTTGCAACAGCTGGTAAGTTGAGTGATGGAGATACAATAAGTTACACTGTTGACTCTATTAAATTTAAGAGAGTGTTTAAGATTGATACATCTTTAAGGGGTACAATAGCCCTTAACCCAATATTTGATATGGGATTAAGTACGGCTTTGTTATCCTCTTATAGATTTAATAAAGTAGATTTAGAAAGAGTAGGAAGCTAATATGAGCGAAGTACAAACAGTAGAAAATATGGTAAGTATTACTATTGATGGTAAAGAGTATAAGGCAAAAGAGGGTGAATATATCCTTAATGCTGCTCGTGCCAACGATATTTTTATTCCTGCAATCTGTTACTTGACAAGATGTTCTCCCACACTAGCGTGTAGGATATGTCTTGTTGAAGCTGATGGAAAACAGGTTTATTCTTGTAATGCTAAAGTTAAAGAGGGCATGGATATTACAGTTAGCACTCCAGATATTCTAACAGAGCGTAGAGCGATGATGGAAGTTTATGATGTTAACCACCCACTTCAATGTGGTGTATGTGACCAGAGTGGAGAGTGTGAGTTACAAAACTACACACTAGAGTTACAGGTTGATTCTCAATCCTATTTTATTCAAGATACAAAAAGAGAATCAACAGATTGGAGTAGTGTTTTACATTATGATGCAGGATTATGTATTGTATGTGAGCGTTGTACTACAGTATGTAAAGATATGATTGGAGATGCAGCGATTAAGACTACTAAGCGTGGTGGTGCATCTCTGGATAAATCTTGGAAAAATGATATGCCAAAAGATGCTTACTCTATGTGGAATAAGCTTCAAAAATCTGTTATTGCTCCAAGTAATGGAACAGGTTCAACAGACTGTTCTGATTGTGGAGAGTGTATTGCTGTATGTCCTGTTGGGGCATTGGTATCAAAAGACTTTGTATATACAACAAATGCTTGGGATTTAACAAAGATTCCTGCTGTATCTGCACACTCATCAGATGGTTTTCAAATCTATTATGAGGTTAAACCAACTTCCATAGAAAATAGAGAAGAGAAGATTTATCGTGTAACAAATGAGTGGAACTATGTATCACTTGATGGTTCTGCACGATTTGGTTATGATTTTGAGAATAGAGGTGTATCTAAAGATAAAAAATCCTTTGATTTAGCTATTGAAGCTTTTAAAAAGGCAAAAACAGTTAGATTTAACTCAATGATTACCAATGAAGAGGCTATGATGCTTCAGACTCTAAAAGAGAAGATGGGTATTAAACTATATAACCCAGAAGTTAGAGCATTTCAAAAGTTTTTAACTCTCTATGCTGATGCTTCTGGACACTCTCTCTATACCTCCTCAACTGAAGATAGTATGAAGAGTGACTTTGTTGTCTCTGTTGGTGGTGCATTAAGAAACGATAGCCCAGGGTTAAAGTACTCATTTAACAATGTTCAAAAGATGAATAAGGGTGCAGGACTATATTTCCATCCAGTTGGAGATACTCTAATTCCTTCATTTGGTAAGAGTGTTGTTATGTTTAACCATAAAGTTGGTCTTGAAGAGGCTACTCTATATCTACTTCTGGCACTATTTGCAGACCAAGATAAACTATCATCTGATGTAAAAGATTACATTGCAGAACTTGGTGGTTCTGAAGGTCTTATTGATTTAGTTGGTGGAGACTCTAAGAAGTTCATGAAGGGCTTCGATAAGATGATGAAGAAGAAAGAGAGATTTACTCTTATGGTTGGAGAGGATTACTATTACCATGATAGAGCAGACAATCTAGCTAAACTTATTGCACTTATTGAGCAGACTGCAAACTTTAACGTAGTTATGAATCCACCAAAATCAAATGCTTTAGGTGTTGCTATCATATGTGACCTTGATGATGAAGCAGAGGGGTATACTATTGGATATAACGAGATTGGAGATTTTAGACTATCTGCTCTTGGAGATGCGAAAGGTGATAGCAACGCTTTAGATATGCCAGCATTTAACCAACAAGAGGGAACAGTAACAAATCTCTCTAAAAGAGTTGTTCCTACAAATGTAGCTCTACCTTACGGTGGTTATGAATTAAATGATTTAATGAAAGAGCTTATATCTGCTCCTAATGAGACTATTGATTGGACAAAGTTACTTCCAACAGATAGAGGATATAACTCTGTTGAGTTTGATAGTTTAGATAACTACTACGATAATGCAGGAAATGAGCATAGAGGTTATCTTCTTAATGTTCTATCAAAAGAGGTAGATGCTCCAAAAGTTGAGAAGTTCTATGATGACACTCTTGTTGAGGGGGATGTTGTATATAGATGTAATCCTGCAAGACAGTTTAATGACTTCTCTGCAAAAGCACATCAAATTTTTGAACCATTTGGACTATATGTATCTTCTGCAAAAGCAGATAGTTTAGGTAAAAAAGTAGAGTTGGTATTTGATAACGGAACAATCGTTGTTGATGTAATTGAAGATAAAAAGATGGAGGGAGATATTATGGCTCTTTCTGATTTTAAATCTGCTGAAAATGTTTATGAACTATTTGATGGTTCAAGATATAGAGCAGTAACTATTAAGGAGGTATAAATATGGATGCAACTATAGTACATGATGCCCCAACCGTTATCTGGATAGGTGTTATAATCAAGGCAGTTTTGATTTTAGCAGTTATTGCAGCTCTTGCAGGTTTTGGTACATACATAGAGCGTAAGATTCTTGCATTTATGCAGAGAAGGCTTGGACCACAACATGTTGGTCCTTACGGATTGCTACAGTTAGCAGCAGATGGTATTAAACTATTTACTAAAGAGGATATTATTCCTCAACATGCAAATAAGATTATCTTTGCTATTGCCCCTGTGATTACAGCAGCAACAGCATTTATTGCTTTAGCAGCTGTACCTGTTTTTCCTGATTTTTATATCCCTTTTACAGATGTATTAGTTCCATCTATTGCATCAGATATTAATGTTGGGATTCTATTTGTACTTGGAATGATGGCAGCTGGTCTATATGGTCCACTTCTTGCAGGTATGGCTCAAGCAAACAAATGGGGTATTATTGGTTCAGCTAGAACAGCTATACAGTTTCTATCGTATGAGGTTGTAACAGGTCTTTCAATCTTAGCACCAATTATGATGGTTGGTTCTTTATCATTTGTTGACTTTAATAACTATCAAGCAGATGGAACATGGTTAGTTGTCTATCAACCAGTAGCGTTTGTTCTATTTTTAATTGCAGGATTTGCAGAGACAAACAGAACACCGTTTGACTTACTTGAGCATGAAGCAGAGATTATCTCTGGATATGTAACAGAGTATAGTGGTATGAGATGGGGACTATTCTTCATTGGTGAGTATGCTAACATGATTACCATTGGTGTTATTGCAGCAGTTGTCTTCCTTGGTGGATATAATGACTTTTGGATTTTCCCTGGTTGGTTGATGATTATTGGAAAAATTGCTTTCTCATTCTTCTTTATGTTATGGGTAAGAGCAGCTTGGCCACACGTTAGACCAGACCAACTTATGTGGTTATGTTGGAAAGTATTAATGCCATTAGCAGTAATCAATGTAGTTATCACGGGTCTCGTGATGATGATAGTTTAAGAAGGGAGTAACTATGAGTTTAGAACAGTTTAAAAACAGAAATGTTGGAACACAAAATTACGTAAAACTTGATTTAGCACATACTCCTACTACTGGATGGGGTCAATTTAAACAGGTTGTAGGTAGAACATTTAAACCAGAGCTTTTTGTAGGGCTTTGGGTAACATTTAGAGAGATGGGAAATGCTCTTGTTGGTGGAAAGATGCACACTACTCAATATCCATTTGAGAAGTTACCAATATCTCCAAGATATAGAGCTATTCACGATATGCTTCGTCTTATGGAGTCAGGTAACTATAGATGTATTGGTTGTGGTCTTTGTGAAAAGATTTGTATCTCTGATTGTATCTCAATGGAGACAAAATATGATGAGAATCAAAGAAAAGAGGTTTCAGAATATACAATTAACTTTGGTCGTTGTATCTTCTGTGGATATTGTGCAGAGGTTTGTCCAGAGTTAGCAATTGTTCATGGACCACGTTATGAGACAGCATCAGAGCAGAGAGCAAGTTTCTCACTCTTTGAAGATATGTTAACGCCAATTGATAAACTTAATCTTCAACAAGAGTATGATGGATTTGGTGCAATCAGTCCAAATGCTGATGATAATATCAAACCAACGCCTCTAGCGTACTAAAAGGAGAAAAAATGTATGAAGTGATAGCCTTTTATATCTTTGCAGTATCAACTACGATACTGTTTGGGATTACGGCGATAAGTAAAAACGTTCTTTATGCCATGAGTGCATTGGCAGCAGGAATGGTAATGATTTCAGGACTCTTCTTCCTTTTGGGAGCAGACTTCCTTGGTGTTGTTCAATTGATTGTATATGTAGGTGCTGTTATGGCACTTTACGCATTTGCAATGATGTTTTTTGATGCAACAAAAGATATTAAAGAGAACCATAGAAATGCACCATTAGTATTTCTACTTGGAGGATTGATGGCACTTCTTTTTGTTATTATGTTCTCTGCTCCAATTATTGGAGAAAATATACAAGCACTATATCCATATGCAGTTGATGAGTTTGGACATGCAGTTAAAAATGCAGAGCATGTAGGTATGATTCTATTTACAAAATATCTTATACCATTTGAAGTAGCTGCTGTTATGTTGCTTGTAGCAATGATTGCAGGTATTATCTTAGCTGGTAGAAAAATGGATTACTCTTTAACAGAGTGTGAAGTAAGTGATGAAGAGCTTAAAATTGAAGAGCTTGATGTTGATGAAAAACTAAAAAAAGAGGAGGCGTAAAAATGATAGGTATTAGTCATTATCTTATACTCTCAGGGATACTGTTTAGTATAGGATTTGTAGGCGTACTTAGAAGAAAAAATCTTTTGATGCTCTTCTTCGCTACGGAAATTATGTTAAATGCAGTAAATATTGCATTTGCAGCAATAGGGAACTATTATGGAGATTTATCTGGACAGATGTTCGCTTTCTTCATTATTGCAGTTGCAGCCTCTGAAGTGGCTGTTGGTTTAGGTCTGTTAATCTTGCTTCACAAAAGATATGGTTCATTAGACCTTGAAGTAATTTCATCAATGAAAGGATAGGAAGAATGGAAAAATTTGTATATATAGCACTCTTTGCTCCTTTTGTAGGTGCATTGTTTGCTGGACTCTTTTTTGCTAGGAGTCCAAAAACACATCTAGTTGGCATTGTTAACTCAAGCCTAATTGCAATAGCTTTTTTATCTGCTGTAACTTTGGCGTTTCATGTTGCAGAACATGGGGCTGTTCATGTTCAGATGATGACATGGATTGCTATTGGAGATTTAAGCATACCTTTTGGTTTTTTGGTTGATGAAGTATCTGTAACAATGATGTTGGTTGTAACTTTAGTATCAACTATTGTTCATATCTACTCAACAGGTTACATGGATCACGATAAAGCATATAATAGATTCTTCTCATATCTATCAGCATTTGTATTTTCAATGATGATATTGGTTATGAGTGATAACTTTGCTGGTCTATTTATTGGTTGGGAAGGTGTTGGAGTCTGTTCATGGCTACTAATTGGATTTTGGTATCATAAAGAGGATAAAACCTTTGAAGAGAATCCATCAATCTCTCCATCTTGGGCTGCAAACGAAGCATTTATTATGAACCGTGTTGCTGACCTTGGAATGTTAGTTGGTATTTTCCTTATCTACTGGAATGTTGGTTCTTTGCAGTATGATGTTGTATTTGAAGCACTTCCAAATTTAGCAGATGGTCTTTTAGTCTCTATTGCTATTGCACTATTTATTGGAGCAATGGGTAAATCGGCACAATTTCCACTACACACATGGTTAACCGATGCTATGGAGGGTCCTACACCTGTATCTGCACTTATTCACGCAGCTACAATGGTAACAGCAGGGGTTTTCTTAGTTATTCGTGCTAATCCACTATTTGGTTTAGAGGCTGTTCATGGTGTATCTATGTTTATCGCTTCTCTTGGTGCGTTTGTTGCATTCTATGCAGCTTCAATGGCACTAAGTGCAAGAGATATTAAACGTATTGTTGCTCTATCAACACTATCTCAACTTGGATATATGTTTGCAGCAGCAGGACTTGGTGCTTACTGGATAGCACTTTTCCACCTTGCTGCACACGCATTCTTTAAAGCATTACTCTTCTTAGGTGCAGGTAATGTTATGCACGCAATGGATGACGAGCTTGACATATTTAAAATGGGTGGAATGAAAAAGGTTATGAGAGGCTCATATATCTATATGGGAATAGCATCATTTGCACTAGCAGGTTTACCTATTATGGCAGGTTTCTACTCTAAAGATGCGATTATTGAGACAGCATTTAATGATGGTTCATTTATCATTTGGGGTATTTTAGTTATCACTGCTGGTATGACAGCATTCTATAGCTTTAGACAAGTATTCTTCACATTCCACGGAGAAGAGAGATATAAAGCACTTGGTTTCCACCCACACGATATGTATAAATATGTATTGGTAGCGATGGCTCCATTAGCTGCTCTTGCAATCTCGTTTGGTTGGTTTATGGATAATTTCCATGAGTTTATTACTAAAAATCTTCCAGATTATGAGATGAGTCACGAGACACATCACTTAGCTCCTTACTTAGGGACAATTGTAATTGTTCTTGCACTAATAGGTATTTTTATTGCTTATAAGAAGTATGCTGGTAAAGGTGAAAAATCTTGGAAGAGAAATGAGAAGTTTGAAAACTCATTTGTATATAAATTAGTAGCAAATCAATATTATGTTCCTCATTTCTATGACCAATTTATTGTTCAACCATATACTGTAGCATCTGCTAAGTTTTGGGAGATTGATAAAGCTATTGTTGATGGAACAGTTGACTTTATTGCAAAAGCGATATATGTATCTGGAGATGTTTCAAGAGGTATGCAAAATGGTAACCTATCCTCTTACCTTAACTGGATGGGTGTTGGTGCATTATTATTAGTATTGGGTGCAGTTATATCTGCATTCATTGGTTAAGGAGGGGTTATGAGTCATATATTAAGTATATTAATATTTTTTCCTGCACTAGCAGGTATTTTAGGTTTTGTTGTAGATAGACGCTCTGCAAAAGCTTACGGTATTGCCGTAGCTTCTGTAGAGTTTATCTTAGCATTATGGTTATGGGTAGGCTTTGACAATGCAAACGCAGGAATGCAATTTACAGAGTTTAGTCCAATTATTTCACAGTTTGGAATCTCATACAACTTAGGTATTGATGGTATTTCACTCTTTATTGTTATTATGGCAACATTGATTACGCTTTTAGGTATTATCTTACTTAAAGAAGATACTCCTAACATGAAAAACATGATTGTATCTCTTCTTTTCCTAGAGATGACAATGGTTGGAGTATTTGTAGCATTAGATGCAATAATATTCTATCTATTCTGGGAACTTTCATTAGTACCAATGTTATATATCATTGGTGCATGGGGTGGGCCTACAAGAGTCTATGCAGCTGTTAAGTTCTTCTTGTATACATTTGCAGGTTCATTGATTATGTTAATTGGACTCTTGGCAGTAGCATATCTATACCATTTAGATAATGGAGTATGGACATTTAATATTTTAGATTGGTATCAACTACATCTAACATCAGACCAACAGTTCTGGTTATTCTTGGCATTCTTTTCTGGTTTTGCCATTAAAGTTCCAATGTTTCCATTCCATACATGGTTACCACATGCTCATGGACAAGCACCAACAATTGGTTCTGTAATTCTAGCAGCTGTTCTTCTTAAAATGGGTACTTATGGTTTTGTAAGATTCTCATTACCAATTTTACCTGATGCGTCAGTAGACTTTACACCATTCATTATGGTATTGTCAATAATTATGGTTGTATATACAGCTATGATTGCCTTTGCTCAAAAAGACATGAAACAGGTAGTTGCATACTCATCTGTATCTCACATGGGTGTTATTATGCTAGGTGTGTTTGCTATGAATGCTGAAGGACTTGGTGGTTCTGTATTTTTAATGTTATCTCACGGTATTGTTTCAGGTGCGTTATTTATGTTAGTAGGTGTAATATATGAACGTACGTACAGGAACAAAAACAATGTCAGAGTTTGGTGGATTAGCAGCTGTTATGCCTGTATATGCAACAATCTTTGGTGTTATGTTGATGGCATCTGTTGGATTACCTTTAACAATTGGATTTGTTGGAGAGTTTTTAGTTCTACTTGGATTCTATAAAGTATCTGTAATTGGTACTATCATTGCAGGTTCTACAATTATTATTGGTTCTGTATATATGTTAGCACTCTTTAAAAAATCTTTTTTTGGGCCTGTTACAAAGAAAAAGAACTTAAGTTTAAAAGATTTAGATGGTAGAGAGCTTACAGCACTTCTTCCATTAGTAGCTATTGTTGTTTGGTTGGGTGTATACCCTAATCCAGTTCTTAAACCAATTGATAACTCTGTTAAAGCATTGTTGGTTCAAATGGAAGAACATGCACAACTACAAACAACTAAAGATGCTATTATAATTAGTAAAAAGGAGGAAAAATAATGGGAACACCTCTATTAGAGCCTGTAAATATTGGTTTTGCCCAATTGCACATATCGACACTTGTACCGATGTTAATTGCAATTGGTGGTGGTTTACTTATTTTAGTTTTAGATTTAATAAAAGGACATCTACATAAATCACTCTATGTAATGTTTACAATTTTAATTCTATTGGTTGATTTGGGTTCAGTTCTTGGTCTTGAATATCAAAATGGTTTTTTTGATGTTCTTCTTATTGATGGAGTAGCGATACTATCGCAAGTTCTTATTTTAATTGCTTCAATGCTATTTATTCCTTTAGCATTAACATCAAAAAGATTTCATGAGTACTCATACCCTGAGTTCTTTGCTCTCTTCTTGTTTATGATTGCAGGATTCCAATTTATGGTAAGTTCAGATAACTTGATTCTTATCTTTGTTGGATTAGAGACAGCATCATTAGCACTATATACTCTGATTGCTCTTCACAACAGAGCAAACTCATTTGAGGCTGCAGTTAAATACTTTACAATGGGTGCATTAGCTGCTGGTTTCTTCTCTATGGGTTCTGCTGTTCTATATGGATTGTCAGGAAGTTTAGAGTTAAATCAGATTGCAGTAGCACTTCAGAGTAGATTGGATGAAGTAGGGATAATGTTCTTGATTTTAGGTGGAGCAGGGCTTTTACTTGTTGCATTTGCATTTAAACTTTCACTATTCCCATTCCATACATGGGCTCCAGATGTTTATGAGGGTGCATCATCTCCACTAGCAGGATATATGTCTATTGTTCCTAAGATAGCTGCTTTTGTAGTATCTATGAGAATATTTGAGATGTTTATATCTCTAAATATAGAGTGGGTACAGTATGTAATTATAGCACTATCTGTTATCACTATGACTATTGCTAATATTATGGCATTAGTTCAAGAAGATGTAAAAAGAATGTTAGCTTACTCATCAATCTCTCATGCAGGTTTTGTAATGGTTGCAGTTGCTCTTGCAACAGTTAAAGCAAACTCTGGTATATTCTTGTACTATGGACTATTTATGTTTACAAACCTTGGAGCATTTGCAATGTTATGGGTAAGTCGACATAAACAAAATATCCACCATTCACGCTTTGACCACCCTTACTCTAAATTTTCAGGAATGATTAAAATCATGCCAATGGGTGCAGTTGTAATGGCACTATTTATGCTCTCACTTGCTGGTGTTCCACCATTCTCTGTATTTTGGGGAAAAATCTACCTTATGTCAGCAGCAGTTGATTCTGGATATATATGGTTAGCTATTGTAATGGGTCTAAACTCTGCTATTGCAGCTTATTACTACTTGAAATTGATTGTATATATGTTCTTAAAAGAGCCAACAACTTTGGTTACAGAAAAGACTACCTATTACAATGTTTCAAAACCTCTCTTAACTATTCTTGGTTTAGCAGTCTTTGTAACAGTAGGTTCAATGTTCTATGTTGACCCTCTTTTAGAGACTATCACAGAGATGATTAAACAATCAGGTATTGGTTTTAACTAATATCTAATATTCTCCTCTATTTTTTAGTGGGCTTATACGCCCACTAATTTAGTTTAGTAACATCACTTTTAACTCTTCTAAACTTCTACTTATCTTATTTGTAAATTTTGAATTATTGAAAGTACGTTGACGTTTTGCTAGTTGTCCTGTATGTGTAATAATCTTATTTTTCATCTCAAATTTAGTATACTCTCCATCAAGGTATCTTAAAACCTCTTTTATCCCAATTGAACCCATAGGATTTGGACTTCTAGTATAGTTTTTCTCTAGGTAAAATACCTCATCAATAAGTCCCAATTTTAACATTTGTGTTGTACGTCTAGTGATACGTTTTTTAAGAGTATCTCTATCTACATCAATCTCATATATAGGTAGAGTATCTTCTATTGTTGGTTTTGGAGGATTAGCTTTAAAATATTCACTAGGAGTCATATTTGTCTCAAAATATAGATTTAACATTTTCTCTAAACGATAACGGTCACTATTAGATATTGATTTTAGATACTCTCTATCTTTAGAGTATAGAAAGCTATGAGCATCTTCAAGATTTTGTAGCAAATCATTACTTTTTTCTTTTGCATTTTCTGAAATAGTAGGTAGCTTAGATATGCCATTAATAAGAGTATGTAGATAGAAACTTGTTCCTCCAACAATAATTAGATTCTTCTCCTTTTCTAAAGCCTCTTTCTTTGCCAACTTATATAGTTTAATAAATGTAGTTACATCAAAAGGCTCATCTGGAAAAATAACATCAACTCCAAAATGTTTAACCTCTTGACGCTCTTCTAATGATGGTTTTGCTGAAGCAATATTTATCTCCCTATATATAGATAAAGAGTCTAATGATAGAATATATGCATTGTTCTTTTTTGCCCATTCAATGGATAAAGAACTCTTTCCTGAAGCTGTTGGACCAATTAATGCTATCTGTTTAAAATTACTCATTATTTTCCTAAAAAATTTTAAAATCTAAATGAAATTGTACCATATAAATGTGTAATGATTATACCCAAAAATAAAATATATTTTTAAAAAATATTATTAAATATCATTAAATATAAAAAGTTTCAAAATGTTAAATATGCTCACAATTGCCATAAACAACTACTTATTAGTAATAGGGTAAAATATCGACTTTTAGAAAGGAAAATTAATGTTATTTGATAAGCACAACCGTTTTAATTTAGCTAATTTAATCACATTTGGAAACATTGCTTCTGGATTGATTGCTATACATTTTATTGTCCATGGAGACTACTTCACTGCCATTATTTTAGCATGGATTGCAGGTGCATTAGATATTGCAGATGGAAAAGTTGCAAGAAAGTATAATCTATCTACAGAGTTTGGAATACAGGTTGACTCCTATGCAGATTTTATCTCATTTGTTGTTATGCCTTCATTTCTTCTATATTATGCTATGACAGATAAGGGAACAGCTATAGAGCAACTAATTATAGGTTTTGTTTTTATAGCATACATAATTTCAGGGCTTAGAAGACTTATTGAGTTTAATATGAAATCAGAAGAGGGAGAGGTTGCTAAATTTTTTGAGGGTGTTCCAACACCATTAGGAGCAATACTCCTTTGGATTCTATATCTAATATTCTCTTATGATGTCATCTCTAATCCTTGGATTATCTCTATCTTTGTAGCTACTATTGCATGGTCTTTAAATAGTAAATTAAGAATTCCACACCCATAATTATGAATAATATAAAAACAAAGTTAGCCAATCTATCTGAAATGGTTATGTTTAAACACTCTATCTTCTCTCTACCTTTTATCTTTATTGGTATGTTGGTTGCATCAGATGGTTGGTTTGGATGGAGACTATTTATTCTTGGAACAGTATCTGCAATAACAGCAAGAAATTTTGCAATGGGTGTTAACCGTTATCTTGATAGAGATATTGACATATTAAATCCAAGAACTAAAGATAGACCATCAGTTGATGGGCGTGTAAGTGATTTAACAATGCAAGTTTTTATTATTATCAATGGATTGCTATTTGTCTATATCGCATATTTTATAAATTCATTAGCCTTTAAACTATCCTTTCCAATATTAGTTATACTTGGTGCATATACGCTATTTAAGCGTTTTTCATCAATGGCACATCTTATTTTAGGTTTAACATTGGGGTTAGCACCTATTGCAGGTGTAGTTGCCGTATCTGGAGAGATAACTATCTGGTCTCTATATCTTGCAGGTGGTGTTCTCTTTTGGGTTGCAGGTTTCGACTTACTCTACTCTTTACAAGATATTGAATTTGATAAAAAGCATGGATTACACTCAATACCTTCACAATTTGGTGCAAAAAAAACTATGCTTATTGCTAAACTGTTTCATATTATGACCATTCTGTTTTGGACTATTTTCATCATCAATGCAGAGCTTGGAATATGGGCATATACGGCACTATTTTTAAGTGCCATTATGTTAACCTATGAACACTATTTAGTAAATAAAGATTTCACAAAAATAGATAAAGCATTTTTTACAGTAAATGGATATTTAGGAATAATGTTTTTAATATTAATAATTTTGGAGGTAATGTAGATGGGAGCTAACGAGTTACAATTTATATTTTCACTATTCTCATTTATTGCAGTAATAGGAGTTATATTTTATCTTTTAATAGAGAGAACAAAAATAGAGAATTTAGAAGAGAAGATAGAGATTCAAGATTATAATTTGAGTGCATTGCAGAGTTATATCTATGAGTTAGAGGAGAGATTTGGTAGCAATAAAACTCCTAGTCAAGAGGAGTTAAAAAAGAGAATTATAGATATGTATGAAGATGGGAAAGATATTCTTCTAATAGAGAATACACTAGATATTCCTCGTGCTAAGATAGAGATGGTGTTAAAGTTTCATAAATTACAGACAGAAAGATGAAATCTTCTCTTTTTCCTTGAAATTACAGCTAAAAAAAGCTATAATTTCAACCTCACAATATAATGTTGCACTCATAGCTCAGCTGGATAGAGCATCGGTTTGCGGTACCGAAGGTCTCAGGTTCGAATCCTGATGGGTGTACCATCTTTAAATCCCATAAAACAATCATTTAATTTTTTTTAAAAAATATTATATATTTTCTTAAATTTTTTGTATTGTATTTTAGAAAAAAAAAGTAAAATTGGTAGATAAATATCTGAACAATATTAAGAAAAAAGGATTTTCATGAAAAAATCATTACTATTTATAGTTATAAATTTATCTTTGATAATATCAATAGAGGCTAAAGATATGGTTATTAAAATACCATTAACTCAACAAGAGAGTGCTAAAATAATAAATATCTCAGGAAAAGAGAGAATGTTTACTCAAAAGATGAGTAAAGAGGCTCTATTTATAAAATTAGGGATAAATAGAGAGAAGAGTTTAGAAAATTTAAAAGAGACAATGACTCTTTTTGATAATGGCTTAAGCATACTACTTAATGGAGATAAAAATCTAACTATCTCAAAAACAACTGACCAAGAGATAATAGAACAACTCACTAAAGTATCTGCTCTTTGGACACTTTTTAAAGTAGAGTTAAATAGAGTGTTAGAAAATAGAGCTAATGAAAAAACTTTTGAAAATCTATCAAAAGATAATATATTATTATTGAAAAGTATGGATGAAGCAGTTGATATGTATATGATAAAATCTAATTTCTACAAAATCAACCAAAAATTAGCAGAACAGATAAATCTTTCAGGTAGAGAGAGAATGATTACTCAAAAGATGACAAAAGAGTTGCTATTGGTAGCAAACAATATTGATTTAGAAGATAATAGAAAAAATGCACAAAAGAGTGGAATACTCTTTGAAGTTAATCTAAAAGAGTTGATAGATAATACAACGGATGAAAATATCACACAACAGTTATATAAAGTGGCAGAGGTATGGGCAAAATATAGAACAATTATTATGACTGCGAATATTTCAAAAAATTCATTAAATAGATTAGATAAGTTAAATATGCCTCTTTTAAAAGAGATGGATAAGGCAGTTCAAATGTATGAGGATTTATCAAAAAAATAGAGGAGGATAATTTACCCTCTACCCAATCATCGGTAAAATAGCCAAGATAATAATAAATTCAATAATAAACCCTATCTTATAGAAAAGTTCAGGGTTACGCTCTATTAACGGCTTTGTAGCATCAAAATAGGGTTTAACTTTATTTGGGTTTGATAGCTCAAATAACATCTCAGAGTAGTTTTTATAACGTTTCTGATTATCTGCTTCTATCGAACGGAATATGACGGAGTTTAGCCACTCTGGAACGTTTTTATTTAACTTCATTATAGATGGAGCTGTTTTAAATGTTGGCTGTTGAAAAGGTTCAATCTCTCCATAGGGAAACTTTTGAGTCAATGCCTCATAGAGTGTAACCCCAATAGAGAATATCTCGCTTGTCTCGTTGATACTCGCACCTGTAAATCGTTCTGGTGCAAGGTATGAAGGTGTTCCTGCTGTTGAATTTAAACTATATAGCTCTGTTATAGAACCAAAATCAATTACCTTAAATATATGTTTCCCATCTCTCTCACTTATCATAATATTTTCAGGTTTAATATCGCCATGAACAAGGTCAAATTTAAGTAGAAATTGGCTCATTTTCAAGAGCATCTTCGCTAAATTAATGGTATCATCTACCGATAGATTTCGTTTGGAGAGATGTGTTTTCAAATCAACACCATTGACAACCTGCATGACATAGTAACGATGCGTTCTATTTTTAGGAATAACAGCCTTAGGAAAGAAACCTGCCTTTAACCTTTTAGAGTTCCACGCCTCTTTCACATAGGCATCAAGAGTAGTTGGGTCATCAATAGCTTCAATAGGTGCAAACTTTAGAACATACTCTTTCCCTCTATTGGAACACAACCAAGTACGATTGTTTTGAATGAGCGATTTTTCAAGTCTATAACCATCTATCACCATTCCCTCTTCAAGTTTTTCAGGAATAATAAGCTTCTGCTCTTTTAGTTGTGAAACTTGGTCAATCCCTAAAATATTAATAACAACAGCCGTTGTATCATCGGGGAGGTTATCTTCTCTATCTTTAGATGCTTTTCGTACAAGATGATGAGCTCCATTTGGAAGTAGGGTAGAGAGTTCTTCATCTTCCATAATCGTATATAGACCATCGGAACATAGTAAAAGCTTATCATCTTTAGTTACGATGTTCTCAAAGTAGTAGAGTGAAACATCCCTATCTATCCCTATGGCTTGAGTTAAAACACCGACATAACCCTCCTCTTCCATGAGATGGTCATGAGATAGTTGACTTAAAACGCCATTTCGTTGCATATAGATACGACTATCGCCAACATTTGCACCATAGAGTCTATTTCCTTCAATAATCACTATGGCTAAAGTAGTTACCAACTCTGGACGTTCATAATTTACCATGGACTCTTCATATAGAATGGCGTTGATAGATTGAACAAAGGTTTTAATGGACTTCTCCATACTCCAAGTAACTGGTCTGTTTTTAAAGTTGCTCATAAGATGGGTCACAACTCTTCTTGCCGCCTCTGCCCCCTCTTCAGCAGAACCTACCCCATCACAAACAATACCAATGGTTAAGTTGCCAATCACCTTGACATCAAAGTAGTCATCTCCCTTTAATGTTTTTCCTTTTGCAAGTGTAAATCCTGAAGTTTTGATTTGTTGTTTTTGCATCTTATATTCCCTATTTTTAACGTAACTTTTTTATAGTATAGTCAAAAAAATCTCTTTTTTCTTATATAAGTTGTTGAAATTTTATGCATCTTTATTTCTCTAGCTCTAATTTCCAATTATTCATCATAAATTATCACTTCAAAGTTTTAATAATATTTTTGATATAGAGGAGAGAGGGAAGATAGAAAATCTTCCCAAAAAGAGAGTAACAAAAGAGCTAGATGCGTCCTCCTGCCTGAACTCCCCAAGTAGTTCTCCATCGTGTTTTTACCATACTAAGCCCAACAATGGCAACTAAAACGACTCCTGCAAAGATTAGGAAACCTACCATGTAACCATCGAATGCACCTTTACTCCAACCAAGTGTTTTAATGAGGGCTGTTCCTCCAATTCCACCTGCTGCTCCAACAAGTCCTGTCATGATTCCAATATCTTTACCAAATCGTTGTGGCACAAGTTGGAATACTGCTCCATTTGCCATTCCAAGGTTTGCCATAATAAGAAAAAGAACAAATATGGCTACAAAGAATGGTAGTTTTACCAATGCTGTCAATGTTACTAAAAGGGCAACTGCTCCGTAGAAGAAGTAGAGAGCTTTTATTCCACCAATTTTATCGGCAATATTCCCACCAACTGGTCGTAAAACTGCTCCTGCAAAGATGGTTAATGCACCAAAGTATCCTGCAATTACTTTAACATTTGGCTCGTTAAATACATCTATTCCAAATGTTCCCATATCTACACTATAGGTACTCATTAGATAGACTTTCATATATCCTGCAAACCCTACAAATCCACCAAAACTGATTGCATAAAATAGTGCAAACCACCAAGTATCTTTATCTTTCATCAATTTACCATAGTCTCTTAGTTTTTTAGGTCTAGGAGTATATACACTAGCAGGTGCATCTTTAGCTAAAAAAAGATAAGCAACAAATACAATAGTTGCCATAACAGCACCAACACCAAATACGGCATTCCAACCCCAAAGCTCTGCAATTTTTGGAGCGAAGATAAAGTCAATTACAACCCCAATGTTACCAGCCCCTGCAATTCCAAGAACAACACCTTGAAGTTTTGGTGGATACCATTGACCAGCTTGTGGAAGTGCCACAGCAAATGAAGCCCCTGCAAAACCAAGACCAAGTGCTACAATCAATAATTGATTATAAGTAATACTATTACCTTGTAAAAATGCGATTAATAAAGAAGCAATAACAATAAGTTGTGCTGTTAAAGCTGTCTTTTTAGGCCCAAACTTATCAACACCAAAACCTAAGATGATTCGTAACAACGCGCCTGAAAGAATTGGAAGTGAAAGTAATGTTGCTTTCTCCCCTGCTGTCATAATATGACCACCCAAAGCTACAGCCTCTCCAATCTCTGTACTTAATGGTCCTAACATTGTCCAAACCATAAAACTCATATCAAAGTATAAAAAAGCCATAAACAAGGTCATCCCGTGTCCTTGTCCTTTTAGTGCTTTAAATCCTGCCATCATTTCTCCTATCTGTTTAAATTATGCAAATTATAATAGAATCTTTGTATTTAATATGCAATTAAATGATTATTTTTTAACCACTTATATATCTTTAAAAAATTAAGAATTGACTAAATAATATACAGTTATTTTTATTAATTATAATAGATAGTTAACTATAATAGGTTTTTTTTACTAAAAGAATTTTCAAGAAAAAGGGATTTAAATGTCTATTTTAGCTAAAGCACTAGAGGCAAGAAGTAAAAAAGTTAACAAAGTAGAGAAGATAAAAGATAGTAAAAATGTAATGGATGTTTATGCTCAACTTGAAGATATTGCATCAGCAGGTTATGAAAATCTATCTAAAGAGGACTCCTCCTATTTTCTAAAATGTTTTGGACTTTTTGATAAAGGTAACTATTTTATGTTGCGTGTGCGTATCCCTATTGGTCAGTTAAATAATGAACAGGCTATCCGTATTGGAGAGGTTGCACAGAAGTATGGTGATGACTATATTGATATTAGTACACGAATGCAGATTGTTTTGCGTTACATAAAGATAGAGAATATTGCAAAAGTTCTTCACGAGTTAAAAGAGGTAGGGCTATCAACATTTCAGACAGGTGCAGATAATACTCGTAACTTTGTAGCAGACCCATTAGAGGGATTGGCATTTGATAATATTATTGATGTAAAACCAATTGTAGATAAGCTTCAAGAGTTAACAATTGAAAATCCTGATTGGGTATCTGTTTTACCTCGTAAATTTAATGCAGGAATATTGGGTTCAATGTCAAACTCATGTAATATCTTTGGGCATGATGGTTGTTTTGTATTGGCAAATAAAAATGGAGAGTTTGGTTTTAATGTCTATCTTGGAGCAAGAGTAGGGGTTCAATCAAGAGATGCAAATCGTTTTTTAACTATTGATGAAGTTCCAACTTTCTACATAGCCCTTTTAGAGACATTTAAAGAGTATGGTTTTAGAGACAATAGAAACAAGAACCGTCTACACTTTTTGTTAGAGAGTGTTGGAATGGAGGCTTTTGTTAAAGGGGTAGAAGAGAGAGCAGGAAGAGCATTTCAGAGTGCTGGTCAAACTTTAGTTCAATCTCAAAACATAGCCTTAGGTGCAAATAGAGTTCTTCAGCGTAATGGTAAATATGCCTATAAAATCATTGCTCCATCTGGAGTTTTTTCAGGAACAGACCTCATTGAAGTTGCAAAAAGAGCAGATACATTTGGTTCAGGAGATTTACGACTAACTTATGACCAAAATATCTATGTTGTTGATATAGCCAAAGAGCTATTAGATGGATTTGAGTCTACAACTATCTTTTCAAAATATAATAAGTTTAACAATATATATTTTAATGATATGATAGCTTGTGCAGGAACACATACCTGTAGTTTTGGAGTTATTCCAAATAAACCTGATGCTGTTGATATGGCAAACTTTTTAAATAGAGAGGTATCTATAGAGAGTGGAATGGTTCGTATGAACTGGTCTGCTTGTCCAAAAGGGTGTGGGGTTCATGGTATTGCTGACATTGGTTTTGAGGGTTGTAAAGTTAAAGATGATAAAGGTAATCGTGTTGATGGTGTTCATATATTTCTAGGTGGAAAGATTACAAGACGAGCATTTGAAGCTAGAATTTTACATAAATCTATCCCTCTTAAAGAGGCAAAATATCATGTAAAGTATCTTTTAGAGACTTATGCTAGATTAAAAGATAGAGGAGAGACCTTTGAGAGCTTTGAAGATAGATATTTTAGTGCAAACTACTCCTACCAAGCTATTGGCTTTTTTACAAAGATTAATTATATTCTAAATGATAAGTTCGATTTAGGAGTTACTCTTGAACTAGATAAGAGTCCTAAAACATTAAAAAAAGAGAATTTTGAGATTTTTGATTTTGGTCTAAAACTATTTAAACTTCTTACAGGAGAGAAACGTTATGTGGCTGTTGAGGAGTTTGAACCTGTATTGATTAAAGCAAGAAAGATAAAACGTGATGAGGTTACAAAACTAAATCCAAAAGTACCTAAAGCATTAAGTGAGGTTATATATATGATGACAGATAATGATAAAAAGAGTAGAGCCTCTGTATTTTCTGAACTTCTAGTACAGTTAAAGGCTCTTTAGTTTTTTATCAAATATCAATTAACTTAAAAGTCATAACATCTTTGTTATAATTCCAAATCATGATAAAGAATAGACTACGCTATCTACTTATTACTATCTATTTTATAGCCTCTTTTATGAGTGCTATACATATCCACAAAGATGCACAAGTTCATGATGATTGTAAAGTCTGTATTGTTCATAAAAACCTAAACAGTGCAGATGTTCCAACCACCTCAACGCTTAATTTGACTTGTGACTACTATTATGAAACCATTCTATTTCATACTAGAATTCACTCAAAGAGCATCTTAAAAGGCTTCAACGCTAACGCCCCTCCTATTTTCTCCTAATATATTAAAAAAACAAATAATCAAAAAAACCACTACAAAAATATATTTAACGGAGAAGTTATGCAAAAAACCATACTACTCTCATTGGCACTTAGTACACTACTGCTACAAGCTGATGAGTTGTCAGATTTAAAAAATAGAGTTAATTCACTTGAAAAGGTGGCGAAAGCTCAAAAAAAATCAAAATTAGAACAAGCTTTAGGCAAAAGCAATAGCTTTAATCAAAAAGATTTCATACCCGATATTTCACTTATTTTAAGTGGGTCTGCTGTTAGTAGAAATATCAAAAATTCAGACTATGAGGGGTATGGGATTGATGGTTTCGTAGAGAGTACAGAGGAGATACCCTTTAATAAAAATAGAGGATTTAATCTAAACTATGCCGAATTTGGAATGCATTCAGAGGTTAACCCCTATTTTGATGTTGATGCCATATTTCATCTTCATCCAACAGAGTTTGAGATTGAAGAGGCGTACATTACAACCAAAAGATTACCTGCAAACCTAACCATGAAAGCAGGTCAATTTAGAAGTGGATTTGGACGAATTAATGCAATTCATGCTCATGCTCAACACTTTATGGCTCAACCTTTAGCCTATGAAGCGATGTTAGGAGTGGAGGGGATAAAAGATGCAGGAGTTAGCATGAGTTGGGTCGCCCCAACCGATACCTATCTCATGGCAGGAGTGGAGGCACTTCAAGGCACAAACGAGCTTAGTTTTGGCTACCCTGAAAACCATAACCTCTATGTTGGGTACTTAAAGAGTGGATTTGATATGGGAGAGAGTACAAACATCTTGACAGGGGTGAGTATTGCCAAAGGAAAAACAGAAGATAATAAGGATTCTACGCTCTATAATGGAGAGTTGACGCTAAAGTATCTGATAGACAGTTACAGCTCTTTGAGTTGGCAGAGTGAGTATCTCTATCGAAATCGAGACAATATCAAACAATCAGGTCTATACTCTCAACTTGTTTATGGTCTCAACAGCAATTGGGAGTTGGGAACACGTTATGATGTGATGACAAAAAATAGCAGTGGCAATCGAGATGACCTACAAAAAGCCTCTGCCATTGTGACCTATAAACCTTTTGAGTTCTCAAAAATACGACTTCAATATAGCAAAGATAAATCAAAAAGTTTTGGAGCTGTTCAAAGAGATGAAGATTTTATAGGTTTAGAGTTTATTATTGAATCTGGTTCTCATGGGGCTCATACATTTTAATGTCACACATCAAAACGACACTTATAGAACCACTCATTTGAAACAATTATTAAGCGTGTGACATGGTCACACC